>JAHCKV010000391.1 GCA_026125595.1 Burkholderiales bacterium
GAACTGTTGCGCGCCGAATGCGCGAGCGGTCGGGTGCAATGGCAACACCCCTGTGCCGTCGCATCCGTGGAGCGCGGTGCAGCCGGCTTCGCGGTGGAGACCGATCGTGGTCGCTTCGCCGCACCAGCACTCGTGATCGCGACCGGCGGTTTGTCGATTCCGAAGATCGGTGCATCACCGTTCGGCTATCGGCTCGCCGCGCAATTCGGACTGGAGGTCGTACCGCCGCGACCGGCCCTGGTCCCGCTGCTGTTCGATGCTGCCGAAGTGGCGCGCTTCGGCGACCTGTCCGGGCTGTCGCTCGAAGCTGTGGTGTCGTCCGGCGCCGGACGCTTTCGCGAGAACGTGCTGTTCACCCATCGCGGACTGTCCGGACCGGCGATCCTGCAAGTGTCGTCGTACTGGACTCCGGGCGAACCGCTCCATGTGGACCTGTTGCCGGATACCGATGCCGAAGCGTTCCTGCTGCAGCATCGCCACAGTCGGCAATCGCCGGCAGGCGCACTGGCTGAACTGCTGCCGAAACGGTTTGCCCAGCAGTGGTGCGCCGCGCGCGGCGCCGACCGCCCGCTGGACCACACGGCGGAACGCGAGCTGCGCGCACTCGCGCAGCAGCTCGCCGACTGGCAGGTCAAACCGAGCGGCACCGCGGGATACCAGAAGGCGGAGGTCACGCTGGGCGGCGTCGATACCCGGGGGCTGTCGTCGAAGACGATGGAGGCGACCGGGGTCCCCGGTCTGTTCTTCGTCGGCGAAGTGGTCGATGTGACCGGACATCTCGGCGGCTTCAACTTCCAATGGGCGTGGTCGTCCGGCCGGGTCGCCGGCCAGTCGCTGTAGCGATCACGGCACCGATGAAATGCTCGCCACGCGACGGCGATTTTCGCGTCCACGACGGTATCATCCGGCGATGTCTGCGATCCCCGCGATGAACCTGTCGATATCACCTTCCGACCGCCATGGGCTGCAGCGCCGGGCCCGATGATCCTGCGGCTCATCATCGTTCTGCTGGTCATCGGCCTGATCGTGCTGGCATTGACCCCGCGGCGGTCCGCAACCGATGTCGCCACGCGCCGCAAGGCACTGGCGCTCGCCGCCCGCAAGACTGCCTGGAGCGTGGCCACCGTCGGCGCAAGCTTGCTGTGTGCGTTCGGCTGGTGGCACTTCTGGCGCCACGGCGACGAAGCCGCACGCTGGCTCGGCATTGCCGCGGCGCCCGCTGCACTGGCGTGCTTCTGGCTCGCGCTCCGGGCCGATCGCCAGACGCTGCGCTGATGCAAGGTCCCGCCCATCGTTGGACGGCTTCGGAATTCGAACGGGAGATCCCATGATCCGCGTCCCTGCCCTCGGCCTGCTGGCCCTGCTCGGCGGCTGCAACACCCTCCTTGCCACGCAGGAACCGGAGATCGTCTACGCTTGCGAAGGCGGCCAGTATTTCGGCGTGAACTACGACCTCCAGGCCAGCAGCGCGACCGTCATCACCGACGGATACCGCACGCTGCTGCACGGCGTACCGTCGACCGACGGGGCCCGCCGCTTCAGCGACGGCTACACGACCTTGCTGGCACGGGGGCCGACCGCGACGCTGGAACGCTTCGGTCGCACTGGTCCGTTGTCCTGCTCGATCGCCAGCGGACCGGGTCAGCCGTGATCCGCATCGCCCGCCTGATTCCGATCCCACGCCCCAGAACAGTGCGCTTTCGGGCCGAATGTCGCGGCGATCCGTGCCGGAATCGTGCGAGGCTTGAGCCCGAACCCATCTGAACCTAACATTCGAACAAGTTAGAGTCGTCAAACGACCACGGCAATCGACCCGGCTTCTCGCTCGGCAAATGCCGGAGACCCCTTCCCACGAGAACGGACGGCCGATGCCGGATGAGCGCATCCCTCCCCCTGCCGCGGCCCGGCAGGGGTTGACGCTTCCCCCACCAAGGCCGGCGGCCAGCGTGCTGTCCATCGAAGCCCGGCAGGCCGGATCCCATTTTCTCGGGATCCGTGGCGCCACCGAGGCGCTGGCCGCCGGGTTGTCCCCCGAAGACTGCGCACTGCAGTCGATGCCGGATGCGAGCCCCGTCAAATGGCATCTGGGCCATACCGCATGGTTCTTCGAGACCTTCCTGCTGCAAGCCCATGTGCCGGATTACCGTCCCTTCCGGGAGGGTTTCGACTATCTCTTCAATGCCGACTACGACCACCTCGGCCCCCGTCTGCCGGCCGAACGTCGCGGACTGCAATCGCGGCCGACCCTCGAGGAAGTGGTGCTGTACCGGCGACACGTCAACGACGGCGTGGTGCGGTTGCTGTCCGACCAGTGGCCGCTGCCTTCCACGGCCACGGCCGTGCTCGAGTTCGGACTGCAGCGCGAACAGCAATACCAGGAACGTCTGCTGGCGGATCTCAAGCACCTGTTCTCGCTGAATCCGGCACGCCCCGCCTACCGCTCGGTCCCGCTGCCGGTCACCTCTGCGGTCAAGCCGTTGCAGTGGTATGCCTATCCCGAAGGCCTGCGCCGCATCGGCCACGGCGGCGACGGCTTTGCGTTCGACAACGAAGGCGGCGCGCACCGGCAGTTTCTCGAACCGTTCGAGATCGCGTCGCGGCTGATCACCAACGGTGAGTTCCTCGCGTTCATGGAGGATGGAGGCTACGAACGCCCGGAGCTGTGGATGGCCGACGGCTGGAAGACCGTGCTGGCGAACGACTGGTTCGCACCGCTGTACTGGTCGCGCGAAGGCCGCAAGTGGATGGCGTTCACGTTGTCCGGATTGCGCGAAGTGGATCTGGACGAACCCGTCTGCCACGTCAGTTGGTACGAGGCCGACGCCTTCGCCCGCTGGTCCGGTGTGCGTCTGCCGACCGAAGGCGAGTGGGAAATCGCCGCCTTGGATGCCGCCCAGGGCGGCAACTTCGTCGAGAGCGGCCGGTTTCACCCGGCCCCGCTGATGGCGACACTGCGTGCCGACTGGGGCCCTGCCCAACTGTTCGGCGACACCTGGGAATGGACCGGCAGCGCCCATCTGCCCTACCCCGGCTACCGTCCGACGGACACCGTGCCCGGCGATCTCGGCCGGAAATTCATGGCCAATCTGTTCGTGCTGCGCGGCGGTTCCTGCGCCACGCCGCAATCCCACATCCGCGCGACCTATCGTCACTTCCTGCCCTCCGATGCCCGCTGGCAGTTCAGCGGCATCCGGCTCGCACGAACACCGAAGGCTTGAGGCTCCGCTACGGCGGCCGGGGCAGACAACCGTGTCGGCCGCTGGCACGATCCTCCCCATGCTGATGACTCCATTGGCCGGCTTCGGCTGGTTCACGCTGGCCGCGCTGCTCGAGATCGCCGGGTGCTTCGCGTTCTGGAGCTGGCTGCGGCTGGGCCGCCCGGTGTGGTGGGCCGTGGCCGGAGGTCTGTGTCTCGTCCTGTTCGCCGCCGCGCTGACCCGCATCGACAGTCCGTTCGCCGGACGTGCCTACGCGGCCTACGGCGGCGTCTACATCGCCGCTTCGCTGGCGTGGATGTGGGCCGTCGAAGGCACGCGGCCGGATCGGTGGGATGCGATCGGCATGGTGTTCTGCCTCGCCGGCACCGCGCTGATCCTGTTCATGCCCCGCACCACCTGACCCCCAGATCGACGTCATGCCGAAACCCTTGACCCGCTGCGCCTGGGCCGCGAACGCCGGCCCGCTCGATCAGACCTACCACGACACCGAATGGGGTGTACCGGTCCACGACGATCAGCGCCTGTTCTAGATCCTGATCCTCGAAGCCGCCCAGGCCGGATTGTCGAGGAGCACGATCCTGAAAA
>JAHCKV010000392.1 GCA_026125595.1 Burkholderiales bacterium
CCGGTGCAGGCCGTTCCTATCCAATGGGTCGCATTGGTGCGATCTTCAAGGCGGATGCGGCCGAGACCGAGTCGCGCTACTCGGTCTCCGAGTGGTGGCTGGAGCCCCATACGCAGGGGCCCGGTGCGCACTCGCATCCCGAAGACGACGTCTTCTACGTGCTGGAAGGCGTCATGAGTTTTCTCGTGGGCGAGATCTGGACCGATGCGCCACGCGGCAGCTTCGTTCTGGTGCCAGGCGGGGTAACCCACGACTTCGAGAATCGCGCCGACGCGCGCGCCGGCGTGCTCAATCTCTCCGTTCCTGGTCCGTTCGAGCCGCACATGCCCGCCATCGCGGCGTGGTTCAAGGCGCATCCGCCGGGCCGTGCCGGGTAGACATACGACCAGCCGGAGCACCGTCGTTCCCGTCCGCATGACCGGCGTGTACCATCGACTCGCTCAAGTCGGAGGCACTCATGGATTGGAAATCACATATCTCGACGGACCCGGAGATCGCGCATGGTGCTGCCTGTTTCCGCGGCACCCGGATTCCCGTATCGGTCGTGCTGGAAAATCTCGCGGCAGGCGAGGCCCCGGATGAGATCCTTGCCGAGTATCCGAGTCTCGAGCCGGAGCACATGCCGGCAGGCCATAGCCTATGCCGCTGAGTTGGCCAGCGCGCGAATCGTTCCGCTTCCCTTGTAGCGCGAAAGTCGTTGATGCTTCGATTCGAGCTCGACGAGAACATCCCCAGCCGAGTCGAATCCGCTTTGGTGACCATCGACGGGTTTGAGTCTCTCGACCGAGCAAACGTGGGATCTCCGCCCCTTGACCCTTCAGCGCATCCTTAGCAGCATCGCGCGCCAGCCGTGCCGGTGTTTCTCGATCCCGATCGGCGACATTCGACTGCGTGACAGTGACTACCAGTTCTCGTGACACCCGTGCGTCCTGGCTCGATCGCCTGTCGCTCTACGCGCGGCTGGTCCGGCTCGACCGTCCCATCGGCATTCTGTTGTTGTTGTGGCCCACGCTGTGGGGGTTGTGGATCGCCGGCAATGGTCGTCCCGATGCGCTGGTGGTTGCGATCTTCGTCGCCGGCACCGTGTTGATGCGGTCCGCGGGCTGTGCCATGAACGACTATGCGGACCGCGATTTCGACGCCCATGTGGAGCGGACCCGTAATCGTCCATTGGCGACGAAGCGCATCACGTCGCGCGAGGCACTGCTGGTCGCTGCTGCGTTGTCGTTGATCGCATTCCTGCTGATCCTGCCGTTGAACGGCCTCGTGATCGCGTTGTCCGTTCCGGCGTTACTGCTGGCCGGCAGCTATCCGTTCACGAAGCGTTTCTTCGCGATTCCGCAGGCCTATCTGGGCATCGCGTTCGGCTTCGGCATCCCGATGGCGTTCGCGGCATTGACCGGAACGGTCCCGCTGCTTGCATGGCTGATGCTCGCCGCGAACGTGCTGTGGACGATCGCCTACGACACCGAATACGCGATGGTCGATCGTGAAGATGATCGCCGCCTCGGATTGCGGACCAGCGCGATCCTGTTCGGGCACCGTGACGTCGACGCGGTGATGATCTGCCACGCCGGCTTCATCGTGCTGATGGCGTGGGTCGGACACATGGCGGGGCTCGGTGCGCCCTATCGCGTCGGCATCGCCATCGCTGCGGTGCTGTGCGCGTGGCAATATCGGATGATCCGCACGCGGACGCGCGAAGGTTGCTTTCGCGCGTTTCTGCACAACAACTGGGTGGGTGCCGCGGTCTTCGCCGGCGTTCTGGCCGACGCACTGCTCCGCTGACTCTCGATGGAACTTCGATGAACCTGCAACTCGACGATCGAACGGTACTGATCACCGGCGGTAGTCGCGGCATCGGCTTCGCGTGTGCTGCGGCGTTTCTCGCCGAAGGCGCCCGGGTGGCACTGGTATCGCGCGACCAGCAACGGCTCGAACACGCGGCCGCGCGCCTGCATTCGGCGGGCGACTATCCGATCCTCGTCGTCGCGGCGGACCTGACGCATCCCGACGAAGCGCGTCGCGCCGTCGAGATCATCACCGGCGAACTCGGTGGTGTCGACGTTCTGGTGAATTCGGCCGGCGCGGCGAAGCGTTACCTGCCGGAGCAACTCACGGCCGAGTCGTGGCATGCCGCGATGGATGCCAAGTACTTCACGTACATCCACACGATGGATGCGTTGTTGCCGGCGATGGCGGCGAAAGGCGGCGGCGGCGTCGTGAACATCATCGGCATGGGCGGCAAGGTTGCCACGCCGATCCATCTGCCCGGTGGTGCTGCGAATTCCGCGCTGATGCTGGCCACCGTCGGACTGGCGCACGTCTACGGACCGAAGGGCGTGCGCATCAACGCGATCAATCCGGGCGCCGTTCGCGGCGAACGCCTCGATGACGCGCTGAATCTGGAATCCGACAAGCGCGGCGTGCCGCCGGCCGAGTTGCTGCAGGCGGGCGAGGCGCGAGTGCCGCTCGGTCGATATGCGGATCCGGAAGACATCGCGCGCGTCGCGCTGTTCCTCGCATCGCCGTGCGCGAACTACGTGACGGGCGCGGTGATTCCGATGGACGGGGGACTGAATCCGGTGTTGTGAGCGCGTGGTTCCGAAGCGTCACCGCGTCAGATAGCGCCGCCTCAACGGTTTGAGCACCGCGATGGCCAGCAGGGCCGTGGCGAAGTTGGCGGCGATGGCGAGTCCGAACACCGAGCCCCAGGTGCCCGTGGACTGATACAGCAGCGCGGCGAGAGGTCCGCCGAGAATCGCGCCCACACCCGCCCCGGCATACAGGAACCCGTAGTTGGTCGAGGCGTGCTTCGCGCCGAACGTATCGGTCAGCGTCGACGGGAACAGCGAGAAGATCTCGCCCCAGCCGAAGAACACGACGCCGGACAGCAGCACGAACAGCAGCACGTCATCGCGGTATATGAACCAGACGCTCATCGCGACGCCTTCGAGAGCGAACGCGATCAGCATCGTGTTCTCGCGGCCGATGCGGTCAGACACCCAGCCGAAGAAGGGACGCGTGAGCCCGTTGGTCAGTCGATCCAGCGTCATGGCCAACGGCAGTGCCGCCATGCCGAACAACGTCGCATCGGCGATGCCGAAGTCCTTCGCGAAGGCACCCAGCTGCGACACGACCATGAGGCCCGACGTCGCCATCATCGTCATCATCAGGAACATCAACCAGAAGATCGGTTCGCGCAGCACCTGGGAAGGCGGAACGTCGTTCCGGTTTGCCACCAGCGCCACGGCCGGTGCACGGGCCTGGAAGTGCGGCGGCGGTACGCGCAGCACCAGCGCGCAGCAAAGCCCGACGATGCCGAAGATCACGCCATACAGCATCAACGTGTTTTCGAGGCCCATCGTCGCGAGGCCGTGCGCGATCGGAAATGTCGTCAGCGATGCGCCCATGCCGTATCCGGCCGCAGCGATACCGGCGGCGAGGCCCCGACGATCGGGGAACCATTTCACCATCAGGCCGACCACGCCGATGTAGACAATGCCGGTACCGATGCCGGCGAACAGACCGTACGTAAGGTACAGGCTGGTCAGGCTGTTGGCATGGGCACCGATGATCCAGCTCGCACCGACCAGTATCGCGCCGATGGTGAGCAGTCGGCGAACGCCGAACTTCTCCACAAGGAATCCGGCCACCGGCGCGAGGAAGCACTGCAGGCCGACGACGATGGAGAACACGACCTGGACTTCCGCCAACGTCGCATCCAGCCGCGCCATGTACGGCTTGGTGAACAGCGCCCAGACATACTGCGGGCTCGCGATCGAGATCATCAGCAGCACGC
>JAHCKV010000393.1 GCA_026125595.1 Burkholderiales bacterium
AGCCGCGCACGTCGCGCGCCGTGTCCTTGGAGCCGCGCTCGCCGGCCACGGTGGAGAAGCGCACGAACACTGGCGTGATCTTGCCGGCCTGCTGCAACGGCGCGGCGCGTGTGTGGCGCGTCAGCGGCGCGGTGCACTCGAAATAGCCGTGCGCACCCGAGCCGCGTGCGTGCACGATGCGCTCCGGAATGCGCTCGTGGTCGAAGTGCGTGATCTTCTCGCGCAGGATGAAATCCTCCAGCAGGGTCGGGCCACGCAGTCCGGCCTTCAGCGAATTCTGGTTGTCACCGATCGGGACGCCCTGGTTGGTCGTCAGTTGCTGGCCGGCCGCATCGGACCGCACGCGGTCCAGCGAACCGATGGTCGCGTTGGTTCCGGGCGTCGGACCCTGCCCGGTCTTGTCCGACGCATTGACTTCACTCAGCGTGCTGCCCACCGCTTGTCGCGACGGTGGTTCGGTCGTCAGTCCTTCGGGCGGCGATATCGCGTTGTTGCGCCCGACTTCCTTCGACTTGTTGCTGTTGTACGGCAAGCCCGCGACCATGGTCTGCACGTCGGCAGCCTGCTGGGTCAGGGCATCGCCGGTACCGTCGGGAGCCGGACGGGAGGGACGACCGGCAGTGCTGCGCGACGCCGCCTTCGAAGCGGCGCCGTTTCTCGATGGAGATCTCGTATCTGACTTCTTCATGGCAGCGCTCCTCGGCGTTCGACGTGGGTTGAACATCGATCATCGGAGGACGCCGCGCGGCGTTCTGTCCGTCTCGGGCGAAGGGGTCCGTAGGACAAACTGGCGTTTTCGCGCGAACGCGAAACGGCGCTTCGAGATTCGTCGCACGCGACACCACACCGTGCCGTCCTCCGTCCGACGCGGCGCATGCGGAATGTCCGACTGCCAGAGCCGCATGCAACCGTCACGCTACGGCTGTGTGAAACCTCGGAGCTGCCCATGATTTCGATCAGCACCTCTCCCGACGACCCGCGTGCGGTCGACCCCGTGTTGCCGGCGTTGGCTCGCGCGAATGCCCGCGGCATCGACGCGAGTGCAGTTTCCTGGAGCGCCGTACTGGCTGGCGCGACCGCCATCGCGGCGCTGTCATTGATTCTGCTGATGCTGGGCGTCGGACTCGGCCTTTCATCCGTTTCACCCTGGGCCAGGCACGGCATCAGCGCGACGGCGTTTGGCCTGTCCACGATTCTGTGGCTCGGCTTCACGCAACTCGCGGCATCCGGCATGGGGGGTTATCTCGCCGGTCGGTTGAGAACCCGATGGACTGGCGTCCACCACGACGAAACATTCTTCCGCGACACGGCCCATGGCTTTCTGGCATGGGCCATCGCATCGCTCGTGACGGCGGTATTTCTCGGTTCGGCCATCGGTTCGATTCTCGGCAGCGGTGTCCAGGCCGGTGCGGCTGCGATCGGCGGGGCCGCCACGACAGTGCCGACCGTCGCAGCGGCGGCCGCCGGCGCCATGGCGACCAATGGCAATGGCAACGGCGACGGCAGCACCGCCGATCCGACGGCCTACTTCGTGGATTCGCTGTTCCGCGGTGAATCGTCCACCGCTTCGGCTTCAACCGGGGTTCGACCGGACGGTGCGAGCGACGATCGCGCGGCGTCTCCTCCAATCGCCGAGGTCACCCGCATCTTCGCTGCCAATGTCGGAAAAAGCACGCTACCGCCCCAGGATGTCGAGCACATCGGGCATCTGATCGCGCGTCATACCGGAATGAGCGAACAGGAAGCGACCGAACGGGTCAACGACACCTACGTCGCCTTGTACTCGACCGTACGCAAGGCCCAGGCTGCCGCGACCGTGGCCGCCGACAAGGCGCGAAAGGCCGCAGCCTACAGCGCGCTCTGGTTGTTCGTGACGTTGTTGTCGGGCGCGTTCATCGCCAGCCTCGGCGCCACATTCGGCGGGCGTCAGCGCGACGCCTGAGCACATTCACCGGTTCGATCACCAACCCAGGAGGTCACCATGCGTTCATTGCTGCTGTGGTTCCTAGGCATTCCGATTCCCATCATCATTCTGCTGGCGCTGTTCTGGTAACCACGCGCCGGACCAAACGCAGGTCCAGAGCGGACCGGGACAGCGGAGTGGATGCCGTCCGGCAAGCGCGACGCGGCGGCATCCGCCGGACTGGAGCGCGACGGTTCCCGCTGGAACCCGCCACTGTGGAGAGCCCCTGCGGCGATATCCGGGACGGGTGACCGGCCCCAGGCGAGCCGCGCCTCGGTACGCTGCTCGTCATGGGACTCTGCGCGCCCGCGATCGAAAGAACGCGCGACGCGCTACCCGGGTGCATCGCTGGACCGGTCGGCGGTTCGGAGTCGAACCAGGCCCGATCGCCAAGGGCGACGATCCGGTGGACGGTAACCAGGCCGACCCGGCGTTGTCGGGCTGTTGTCAGAATTGAGATATAGACTGCGCGCCTTCGCATCCCTTGGCGAGCAGGAAACGGCATGCTTCCGGAGTTTCCCCGATCACCCTACAAGAGTGTCGGCGGCCTGGGCCGCTTGATCCGTGCCTGTCGCTATTCGCTGCAAGGGCTCGCGGCGGCACTGCGCCACGAAGCGGCGTTCCGGCAAGAGACCGCCCTCGCACTGATCCTCGTTCCACTGGCGATCTGGATCGGGCGCACGACGCTGGAGGCGATGGTCCTGCTCGGCGTGGTCGTGCTGCTGCTGGTCGTCGAACTGCTGAACTCCGCCGTCGAGGCCGTCGCCGACGCCGTCACCGTGGATCACCATCCCCTTCTCGGGCGGGCGAAAGACCTCGGCAGTGCCGCCGTGATGCTGACGCTGTTGTTCGCCGGTGGCGTGTGGGCCTGTGTGCTGATCGAGCGATTCGTGCTGCAGTCATGACCCCTCGCGTTCTGGTGATCGAAGACGATGTGGCGATCGCCGGCAACCTCGTCGCCTACCTCGAATCGCACGATTTCGCCGTCGACATCGCCTACGACGGGCACTGTGCGCAGCAGCGGCTCGACGCGCAGACCTTCGATCTGATTCTGCTCGACATGGGATTGCCGCGAGCCGACGGCGCCCAGGTGCTGCGTCATCTGCGACAGGTTCTGGCGCTTTCGACACCGGTCCTGGTGCTCTCGGCGCGGGATCAACTGAACGACAAGCTCGCCGGTTTCGCATCCGGCGCCGACGACTATCTGACGAAGCCCTTCGCGCTGGCCGAGGTCGAGGCGCGCGCGCGGGCACTGGTCAAGCGGGCGGAAGGCAGCGTCACCGCAGCCGCGCGACACTTCGGACCGTTGACGTTCGACCCGCGGACGCGTCGTCTGACCGCACACGATCGCCCCGTCCACCTGACACGGAAAACGAGCCGGATCGTCGAGATCCTGCTGCGCGATCCGGGACGCGTCATGCAACGGGAAGTGCTCGAAGCCGCAGTCTGGGGCGATGATCCACCGGAGAGCGATGCGTTGCGCGGCCAGATCCACCTGCTGCGCAAGGCACTGGCCGAAGCCGGCTATGACGGCGTGGAAACCGTTCACGGCGTCGGTTACCGACTGCGCGACACAACCCGATCGTGAAGCGGGCTGTAACACTCAGCGAGCGGGTCACTTGGGCACTGGCCGGCGCGGTGGCTGCGTTCGTCGCGCTGCAGGGGGTTCTGGTCTATGTGCTGCTGGCCGGCCAGGAAGATGACCTCGTGGACAGCATCGTTCTGGCGGAAACCCAGCGGTTGGCACAACGCCTCGCGACGGAGGACGATGTCTTTCCGGCGGTCGGCGCGATGGAGATGGGTTCGAATCTGCGCGCCTGGATCCAG
>JAHCKV010000394.1 GCA_026125595.1 Burkholderiales bacterium
CATGTACGGAATGGCGTTTACGGTGGCGGTGTATCCCCGCGTGACCGCGAGCGCTAGTGCCTGCCACAGCACCACTAGGAACACGATCAGGCCCAGAACCCCGAGAAGGGCAGCGACGCCAAACGCAGCCTGGTAGTGAATTTCGAGTGTCCGAACCCACATCCAGGCCTTCGCGGCAATGAGATCGATGTTCATGGCTAGCTCCCTTTGTGGTCGGGGTCCGGGTTGAACTGATCCCGCCTGAAGGCCTTGTCGTACTTGATGCGCCGCAGGAGCAGAGGATCAGCGCCCTCGCGAAAGATGATCTGGCGATCCCCATCGCGCGAAACCTCCCGGGCAACTTCGGAAGGGTCCCGTAGCATCGCTGTGCCGACAGGGCGACGGACGATCTTTCCGTGAACGTCGCGGGCTTCCCCGATCAGCGTGGCTTTCCCGAGCTTCTGCGCCACGTAGCCTTCGGTGCGGGGATCGTTGAGGCCGAACACCTGAATCGTTCCGGCGTTCGCCAGGAGGGATTCCCAGTTACCGGGGTAGAGCTCTTCGAGCTGGCTGAGGTTCTGGAGGATCATGTGCAGGCGGACGTTGTAAGAGCGGCTGTTCGCAACAGCCTTTAGAACCGAGTCCATCCGCCCCAGCGAGTAGAACTCGTCCAGGCACATCCAGATCGGCACGCGCGATCGCCCGCCGTCGCTCGCGGCGCGTAGCGTGAGGTTGACGAAAAGCCGCAGGAATCGTTTGTGGATTTCGAGATAGTGCGGCGGCAGCACAAGGTAGACCGTCGTCGCTCTCGCCTTCAGTTCGGACAGGTCGAAGTCAGAGGCGGCGAGCGCATCGCGCATGGCGCTACTCGCAAGCCAGTCTGTGTGCTGGATGGCCGTCGAGAGGATGGACCCGCGTTCCCGATCTCCGGCCGCCCGGAGTTGCGCGGCCGCCTGTCGGGAGACGTGGTTTTTGCACTGGGACAGGCGCTCCATAAGTTCCTCCGGAGCCGAGGTGAGGGCATCGCGGACGTCGCCGAGCGAAGCGGCGGGGTCCTCTTCCTTCACCATTCCGGACGTGCCGCTCGTTACGAGGCGCGCGCTGCCGTCCCAATGCGGGTCGCCCGCCGGTCGAGGGACGACAAGTGCCTCGGCAATACTCGCGAGGTCCTCGTAGACAGTCGGTTTGGAGAAATCGACGATGGAAAGCGGGTTGAAGCGCGCGGCGTGTGGACATCCGGCCCGGCCTGCAACGATGTGGAACGGGTCGACGATGTACACGTTCTGTCCCATGCCGCGACGGACACGTCCGCCGCCGAAGCCGCGTGCCGCTGCCGTGACGGCGGCGGTCGTTCCCTTCGGGTCGATGATGATCGCCGAGTGCGGGTAGGTGAGTGCGTTTGGGATGATGACGGAGCGGCCCTTTCCCGCACCGCTCGTTCCGAACGATACGATGTGGGTGTCGTCGTTCGTGCCAATCCGAAGCGATGGGTCGTACATCGAGACCCCGAGGAGCAGGTCGCCCGCCCGCCAGCGCTGCCGCCACTCATCGACCTGGCCTGAGAACGTGGCCGAACCGCCGGAGCCCGCCTGGGCCAGACGGTGGGCGCGCCGCACACCGTGGGTGGCACTCGCCAGAGATGCCTGAGCGCGGTGTCTTGCATGCAAGAGGACGAAGAAGAAGACCATCGATGCGCTACAGAACAACCAAACGTACGTGTCCGGCCCGATCAGAGCGATGTACTTCCTCGACATTGACGATAGGAGTACCCCGGCGGCCAGAGTTAGGACGAAAGCAGCTAGAGTGAAGAACCCGGCCCAGAGAAGGCCGATGGAGCGTCGCGCCAGGCCGTTGGTCGTAGCGCCACGAGGCCGTGCGCTATTTACATCCGGCAGGAGCAGTGACTTGATGCCATTACCGATCCAGGCGACAGAGAGGAAGAGGAGCAAGAACGCGCCGAGTCGGCCCACGTAGGGCAGGTGGACAGCAAGCGGCGCGTTCCAGCGCCACGCGATCCATATAGCCACGAGAGCGACGGCAAGATTGAATAAACCACCCATGACAACCTCCAAACGTTCGGTGTAGACGCATGTCTCCCGGGCGACCGGCTACGCCGACGCAAGGCACGAGAGAAGCGGGTTCACAGTGCGCCACGGGCGCGTGCAGGCACGCTCCGCGGGCAGGAACTGCAAGGGTCTGGGGAGAAGGAACCGCCTCAGGCGGTTCGTGTCGTCAGCGGCGTCCGGGTGCCGGTCCGCGTGGCGAGATGCAGGAAGGAGAGGGCGAAGCGGGGAGAGGAAGGGAAAAGGTCTGCGCGCACCGAACGGTGCGATGGACAACTTCGTTTAGCGCAGGCCAAGTCAGCGGCAAGCATGATGACCTCCAGTTAACGACACCCGGGAATAGGCGCACGCATCGCGCGTCTGCTCATGAACGGTATCTCGGCAAAGTAGTTCGAAGTCGCCGCGGATACCGTTGCCGGGGAGTCTAAGGGGCGCGCCGCTACGGAAACAAGAAGTTCGAGTTGTAGTACATCCGCAGAACTTCTGATCGGAGCGTCTAGTACCGGATGACGTCGTTCTCGACCCTGAATCTGAGCTTCGCGCGCACGGAGGAAGGGATCGTCGCGACGATATCCAACGAGTCGCGAAGCGCGGCGCGTTCCTCTTCAAGGACGCGCTCGATGTAGATGGGGGTCGAGAATAGGGAGTTCGCCCCGTAGGTCCCCGTCATGACACCCTCCATCGCTTGGATGAGGCCGCTGTGGCGCAGGACATTGTGAATGACCGTAACCCGGGGCGGTCCGGCGTGGCCTTGCTGCTGCCGGGAGAACATGACGTAGTAGTGCGACTTTTTCATGATGTAGCCCTCGAAAATCTCATCATGAGGGGCCGCTTCTTCTTCTCCGCGAAACGCCTGCGTTTCGACGGTCCAGAGCGCGTCAGTGTCCGGGCGGTGTTCGATTTCGAGCATCCCGCGGATGTAGGCCCCCGGCACATGCATCGACGCGCGCCATACCCGGAACAATCCGGGGATCTCGGTCTTGAGCCGATCGATGGTGTGAAAGCCCACATCCAGGAACCGGCGAATCTCCAGGAACAGCGCGTCCGAGCGGCTCTCGGTAACCTCGCGAAGGCGCGAATCGCTACACCAGCCCTCGCGCAGCATGTGGCGAATGAGGATGCCGTAGGCCTCCGGCGCGAGCCCGGCACGCATCGAAACGAAGTTGTCGATCCTGTCATCCGTGGTCTCCACGCCATGGTCAGCGATCAACTTCACGAGCCTTTTCGTGGCGAATGCTCCGCGCAAACGATCGATCTCCCGGATCTTCTTGATCCGTTTCCGAAGCCACTCCTGGTTCTCCTTTGTCGATTCGAGCAGGGCATCGAGATCAACTTCTGGCGCGTCGCTCATGGCAGTTTTCGGGTCCGGTGGGCGTCGGACAGATAGGCTAGCACTGTCCCCGAACGGCCGCGTTTGTGCGCCGGACGCGCGCGAGTTAGGACTTCTCGCGGGGCTTGGTCCGGCGGCGCTTGGGAGACACGGGGCGGGGCGATCTGCGGCCAGGCACGTCCGGTTGTCTTCGTCAGACCAGAGCAGCCGATTCGAGGTGTCGTAGCAAGATCGACTTCCTCACGGCGCAAGATCTTTCGCGAGACGTGTCCTGTAGCGGCGTGCTCGTCGTCGCTTGTTTCGGGAAAATCTCAACCCGCTTACCGTCTATACTAACTTCGGGATGAGTGCGCGGCGTGGAGGTATCAGACCATGATGAATGTGAGTCTTGCTGTTCGTGGCCCCATGGCGGCGGT
>JAHCKV010000395.1 GCA_026125595.1 Burkholderiales bacterium
GTGACGTGGTGATCGCCGAACCGAACGCGTTGGTGGGCGTCGCCGGTCCGCGCGTCATCGAACAGACGGTGCGCCAGACGCTTCCCGATGGTTTCCAGCGTGCCGAATTCCTGCTGGAGCACGGTGCCATCGACATGATCGTCGACCGGCGGCAGATGCGCGACAAGATCGCGAATCTGTTGACGCTGTTGACGCGTGCAGCCGCGGTGGCCTGAGCCTTCATCCGTTTCTGCACAACCCGATGAAGATCGAATCGCCGAGCGGAGCGCCGCCCGGGGACGGCGCGAGCCTGTCCGACTGGCTCGCCTACATCGAGCGGCAACATGCCAAGACCATCGACATGGGGCTCGACCGGCTGGCCGCGGTCCGCGACCGGATGGCGCTGGCGCCGCAGTTCGCCATCATCACGGTGGGCGGCACCAACGGCAAGGGGTCGACTTGCGCGATGCTCGAATCGATCCTGCGCGCCGGCGGTTACCGCGTCGGCTGCTATACGAGTCCGCATCTGCTGCAGTACAACGAACGGGTGCGACTCGACCGTGTTCCGGTCGCGGACGACGTGCTGTGCGAATCGTTCGCCGCGGTGGAGCGCGCACGGGCCGGTGTGCCGCTGACGTACTTCGAATTCGGCACGCTGGCGGCGGTGTGGGTATTCGCGCGGGCGGGTATCGATGTGGCGGTGCTCGAGGTCGGGCTCGGGGGCCGGCTCGACGCAGTGAACCTGTTCGATGCGGACTGCGCCGTGATCACCGCCATCGGCATGGATCACATGGACTACCTCGGTCCGACGCGCGACAGCATCGGGCGCGAGAAAGCCGGCATCTTCCGCGCCGGTCGGCCCGCGGTATTGGCCGAACCCGACGTGCCGGCAACGATGGAGCGGCATCTCGCTGCAGTCGGCGCGCGCCGGCTCCATATCGACGACGATTTCCGCTTTTCGGCGGATGCGGTGCAATGGCGCTACGAGGGTCCGGGCGGCCTGCGGGCCGGCCTGCCGTTCCCGGCGCTGCGGGGGCGGTACCAGCTGTCGAACGCTGCAGCCGCCATCACCGCCATCGACGCGCTCCGCGATCGTCTTCCGGTGGCGTCGAGTGCGATCCGGCAAGGGCTGGTGAACGTCGAATTGCCGGGGCGGTTCCAGGTGCTGCCGGGGCGTCCGGTCACGGTGCTGGATGTGGCCCACAATCCCCACGCTGCGGAACGGCTGGCCGACGCACTCGGTGCGATGGAGACGTTCCACGAAACCCACGCGGTGTTCGCGATGCTGCGCGACAAGGACATCGAAGGCGTGGTCCGTGCCGTGAAGGGGCGGGTCGATCGCTGGTATCTCGCGCCGTTGGCGGGTCCCCGCGGCGCCGACGCGCCGACGCTGCAACGGGCGCTCGACGCCGCCAGCGTGTTCGATCCGGTGACGGTCTGCGCATCGGTGTCGGATGCGCTGGAATCGGCGCAGGCGGCGGCACGCCTCGATGATAGAATCGTCGCGTTCGGTTCCTTTCTCACTGTGGCGCAGGCGTTGAGCGCACTGTCTCGCACCGGGCGTTGATTCGGTCTCATCCATGGCTCAACCGCCCGTCATCGACGAAGAAATCCAGTTGCGCAAGCGGGCGCGGCGCCGGCTCGTGGGCGCAATCGTGCTGGTGCTGGTCGTGGTCGCGATCCTGCCCTCGGTGCTCGATCGCGATCTGAAGCCGCTGGGCAAGAACGTCGAAACCCAGATCCCCGCGATCGATGCGGTGGCCGACAAGTTTCCGGCGGATGCACCGCCGCCGACGCCCGCCCCGGCTGAAGCGCCCGTGCCGGTGATCACCGAACCGGAGGCCCTGCCGGTGCCCGGTGCCACATCGCAGTCCTCGTCACCGGCGGTCGAAGCGCCGTCGACGACGGTTCCGACGGTCACGGAACCCAGGGCGGTCCCAGCCGTGAAGCCCGCCGAAACGCTCGGCAAACCCGCCGAACCGGCACCGTCCAAGTCACCCGAACCCGCAAGAAAAGTCGAACCTGCCCCGCGCAAGGACGAAAAGCGGGAGCTGGTCGCGACCAAGCCTGCTGCAGCAAACAAGTACGCGATCCAGCTCGGTGCCTTCGCCGAGTCCGGCAACGCCCAGCAACTGCTGCAGAAGGTGCGGGCGGCCGGTGTGCCGGCCTACATCGAGACCGCGAAGAGCGCGTCGGGCACGAAAACCCGCGTGCATGCGGGGCCGTTCGCCACCGAAGAGGCCGCTGCCCGGGGGCGGGACAAGCTGATCGCGGCGAAACTGGCCAGCAGCGCGGTCAAGGTCACCAGACGAGGTGATTGAGTTTTCCCTGCCGCCCATGACCTGGTTCGACATCACCGTGCTCGCGATTCTCGGCCTTTCGGTGCTGCTCGGGGTGCTGCGCGGGCTGGTCAAGGAAGTCATGGCCATCGCCGCATGGGTTGCAGCCTTCGTGTTCGCCCGCACATTCGCATCGACGGCGGCGCATTGGCTACCCGAAACGTTGCAGCCGGAGGCGTTGCGCTACGCTGCCGGCTTCGTCGCGCTGCTGTTCGGCGCACTGCTGTTGTTGTGGCTGGTCACCTATTTCGTGTCGCAGTTGTTGAAGGCGACCGGGCTGTCGGTCACGGACCGCACATTGGGCGCGATCTTCGGATTCGTGCGCGGCGTGCTGATCGTGCTGGTGGTCGTGCTGATCGCAGGCCTGACGCCGGTTCCGAAGGAGCCGGGTTGGCGCAATGCGTGGTTTTCCGCGCCGTTCGAGGCGGCAGCGATGGCCGGAAAGGCCTGGCTGCCGGAAGCCATCAAGACGCGGATTCGTTACGACTGAAGCAGTGCGCCTTCGGGCGCACGGGGTAACGGGCGGCGCTGCAGGGCGCTGCCGACGGAGGCGGGCATGTGCGGGATTCTCGGTGTGGTGGCCTCGGGGCCGGTGAACCAGCTGCTCTACGACGGGCTGCTGGTGCTGCAGCATCGTGGCCAGGATGCGGCCGGAATCGTCACGGCGGAAGCCAGTACGTTCCACATGCACAAGGGGCCCGGTCTGGTGCGCGACGTGTTCCGGACCCGGGACATGCGCAATCTGCAGGGGGCGACGGGCATCGCCCATTGCCGCTATCCGACGGCGGGATCGGCCAACAACCTGGCCGAAGCGCAGCCGTTCTATGTCAACTCGCCATTCGGCGTCGTGCTGAGTCACAACGGCAATCTGACCAACTCGGAACAGCTGAAGCGCGACCTGTTCCGGCAGGATCTTCGCCACGTCAACACCAATTCCGATTCGGAAGTGCTGCTGAACGTGCTGGCCCATGAACTGCAATATCACGCCAAGGGTCTGCGGCTCGATCCGGACGTGATCTTCCAGGCGGTGGCCGGCGTGCATCGCCGTTGCCGCGGCGCGTATGCCGTCGTTACCAGCATCGCCGGCTACGGCCTGCTCGCGTTCCGCGATCCGTTCGGGATCCGCCCGCTGGTCTTCGGCCAGGCCGAAGGCGAACACGGCATCGAGTATCTGGTGGCATCGGAGAGCGTCGCGCTCGACACGCTGGGATTCCGGCTGGTGCGCGACGTGCAGCCGGGCGAAGCGATCTTCATCGACATGGACGGCAACTTCTTCAGCCGTCCGTGCGCACCGAATGCGAGCCTGAATCCGTGCATCTTCGAGTACGTCTATCTGGCGCGGCCCGATTCCGTGATCGACGGCATTTCCGTCTACGAGACGCGGCTGCGCATGGGCGACAGCCTGGCCGAGAAGATCCGGCGCGACCACGCGGATCTGCAGATCGACGCCGTGATCCCGATTCCCGATTC
>JAHCKV010000396.1 GCA_026125595.1 Burkholderiales bacterium
ACCTGCAGCACCAGACCATAGCCGAGCTCCGCCAGCAGCCGTTTTTCGAACCGCCGCAGCACATCGCCCGGTCCGCCGTCGCCACTGCCCAACGCGCGGATCGCTTCGTCGTAGGCGTCGAACAGTTCCTCGTGCGCGTCTTCACGGATCAACGCCTTCACCAGCAGTTCGTTGAGATAGAACCCGCACAGCAGCGCCACGCCGGCGAGCTGCGGCACGCCGCCCTGCCACTCGGCACCATGCAGCAGCTTGACCTCCCCGCGGCCGGACCACGTGACCAGCAAGGGCTGAAATGCCATCAGCAAGCCGCGCAACTGCGAATGGGGACGTCGTGCTCCCTTCGCGACGACGGCGAGGCGCCCGTGGGTGCGCGTGAACAACTCCACCAGCAGGCTGGTTTCCTTCCACGGGTAACCGTGGAGCACGAAGGCCGGACGGTTCAGTTCCCGTCGCCGGTTCTCATCCACCGCGGTCGCGACGGCGCGTTCAGTTGTACCCATACCGGCGCAGCGCCCGCGGGTTCTCGGCCCAGTCGCGATCCACCTTGACCCACAACTCGAGGAACACGCGGCCGCCGAACATACGCTCCATGTCGAGTCGTGCCTCGGTGGCAATGGCCTTCAGCTTGGCGCCGCCGGCGCCGATGATCATGGCCTTGTGGCCGGTGCGGCCGACGACGATCAGGCAGCGGATATGACGCTTGTCGCCTTCGGTCTCGAACGTTTCGACGACGACTTCGACCGCATAGGGCAATTCGTCGCCGGTCAGCCGAAAGATCTTCTCCCGCACCAGCTCGGCGGCGAGAAAACGCTCGCTGCGATCGGTCACCTGGTCTTCGTCGAACAGCGGTGCGTTCTCGGGCAGCAACCGGACGATCTCATCGAGCAGCGCGTCGCATTGGTCGCCGGTTTCCGCACTCAGCGGAATCACCGCGACGAACTCTCGTTCACGCCTGACCGTGTCGACGAACGGCAGCAGCGTGGTCTTGTCCTTCAGCGCGTCGATCTTGTTGATCGCGAGGATCGTCGGCACGTCGTCGGGCAGCAGTCGCAGCACCGATCGGTCACGGTCGCCGAAGCGACCCGCTTCCACCATCAGCACGGCGGCGTCGACACCGGACACGCTTTCGGTGACCGCGCGGTTGAGTGCCTGATTCAACGCGCCGCCGTGGCGCGTCTGGAATCCGGGCGTGTCGACGAACACGACCTGCGCATCCGGGCGTGTGACGACACCGGTGATCCGATGTCGCGTGGTCTGGGGTTTGCGCGACGTGATGCTGACCTTCTGCCCGACGAGACGATTCAGCAGCGTGGACTTGCCGACGTTCGGCTGCCCGATGATGGCCACCATGCCGGCGCGGTGCTGGGGGGGAGATTCGCTCATGGTCGCGCGATGGCCTGCTCGTGCACGAGCCGGGCCGCGATCTGCTCGGCGGTGCGCCGGCTGGAGCCGCTACCGGCTGCGCGCAGACCGAGGTCGGGCACGACACATTCGACTTCGAACTCCTGGCGATGGGCTTCGCCACGCACGGCTACCACGTGATACTCGGGCAGTGGCAATCGCCGCGCCTGCAGAAACTCCTGCAGTTGCGTCTTCGGATCCTTCGATGGCGCCACCGGGTCGAGCACCGCCAGCGCTGCGTCGAACACCGTCAGCACGAAGCGCTCGGCCACGTCGAAACCGGCATCCAGATACAACGCCCCGATGATTGCCTCCAGCGCATCGGCCACGATCGAGGGGCGGGAAGCGCCGCCACTGCGGGCCTCGCCTTCGCCGAGGCGCAGCATGCGGCCCAATTGCAGCCCGGCGGCAATCTCGGCCAACGACTGCTGGTTCACGAGCCCGGCGCGCAGGCGCGACAACTCGCCCTCGGTCAGGCCCGGGAAGCGACGGTAGAGGCTGGCGGCGATCACGCAGTTCAGGATGCTGTCGCCGATGAACTCGAGGCGCTCGTTGTGGGGCTGACCGTGACTGCGATGCGTGAGCGCCTGCCGCAGCAGCGCCGGATCCGCGAAGTCGTGCCCGAGGGTGCGGGTCAACTCCGCGGCGTTCATCGCGTGGGATCGATCACCGGCCGGTCGCTTCGAAGTCGACCAGCACGCTGATGTTCGCGAACAGCGGCACCTTCTTCGAATAGCTCGCGGTGATCTGGTACTGCTCGCCGAACTTGGTGATCTCCAGGTCTGGCCCTTCCAGCGCGGTGATGTCATCCACCAGCGCGCGTTTGTCGAAATTGTTCTGGATCTCCTTGATGGAGGCGCCCGCGGAGGAACGGGCCAGTTCGGTCACGTGCTTCTTGATCGTGAAGTACTCCATATAGACCGGCAGCAGCTTCATCGCCAGCAGTGCGGCGAACACCAGCAGACCGCCGACGACGATCAGCCCGATCAGACTCAAACCCCGTTGTCGCCTCATCTCGCTCTCCTCAATCGATCGCGGTGCCGATGCGTTTGAATTCGCCGAAGTTCCACCAGATCAGGAACGCCTTGCCGACGACATTGCCATCGGGGACGAATCCCCAGTAGCGGCTGTCGCTGCTGGAGTCCCGGTTGTCGCCCATCATGAAGTAATGACCGGCCGGAACCTTGCAGGTGAATCCTTCTTCATTGTATTCGCAGTTTTCCCGGTGGGGGAACGTGCGGACGCCGGCCAGTTGCACGGGCGGCGAATCCAGATTCACGATGATGGAATGCCCGTGGTCGCCGAGTTGTTCGCGGAACCGCTTGGCGCTGATGAAGTTCAACCCGGCACCTTCCATGTAGTTGTAGTCGAGTTCGGCATCCACCTGTACCAGTTCGCCGTTCACGGTCAGGCGCTTGTTTCGATAGGTGACGACGTCGCCGCCGACGCCGATCACGCGCTTGATGTAGTCGAGCGACGGATTCTCGGGATAGCGGAACACCATCACCTCGCCGCGCTTCGGCGTGTTCACTTCCATCAACTTCGTGTTGATCACCGGCAGCCGGATGCCATAGGTGAATTTGTTGACGAGGATGTAGTCGCCGACCAGCAGCGTCGGGATCATCGAACCGGACGGAATCTTGAACGGCTCGACCAGGAACGACCGCAGCACGAACACCGCCAGGATCACCGGAAAGAAGCTCTTTGGATACTCGACCCACCACGGTTCCCGGGCGTCAGGTCCGCGCCGGGCCCGCAGCACGTATTTGTCGAGCAGCCAGATCCCACCGGTCAGGATCAACAGCAACAGCATGATCAATGCGAAATTCATGGTTCCTCGTCGGTGCGCCGTTGCGGCGTCTATTTGTCGCTGACCTGCAGGATGGCGAGGAACGCCTCCTGCGGGATCTCGACACTGCCCACCTGCTTCATCCGTTTCTTGCCGGCCTTCTGCTTTTCCAGCAGTTTCTTCTTGCGGCTGATGTCACCACCGTAGCACTTCGCCAGCACGTTCTTGCGCAGTGCCTTGATGGTTTCGCGCGCGATGATGTGCGAACCGATGGCGGCCTGTACGGCGACGTCGAACATCTGCCGGGGGATCAGCTCGCGCATCTTGGCCGCGACTTCCCGGCCCCGATACTGGGCGCTGGACCGGTGCACGATCAGCGACAGCGCGTCGACCTTCTCGCTGTTGATCAGGATGTCGAGCTTCACCAGATCGTCGGCGCGGAACTCCTTGAAGTCGTAATCGAGCGACGCATAGCCGCGGCTCACCGACTTCAACTTGTCGAAGAAATCCATCACCACTTCGTTCAGCGGAATGTCGTAGGTGAGCATCACCTGGCGACCGAGGTACTGCAGGTTGCGTTGCGCGCCCC
>JAHCKV010000397.1 GCA_026125595.1 Burkholderiales bacterium
GCAGCGGTCGCCCGGGGGTTACTTCGATCGGCCGTCGTAGTGCGTCACCGGGACCTTGTCCACGTCCACGGCGTCGAGGCAACGCACATTGATCGCCGCCATCGCATTGCCCTTCGGATCCGCACCCTCCGCATAGGGATGGATGCCGCAGCTGGGGCAGAACCGGTGCTTGATCACGTGGCGATTGAAGACATAGACCTTGGCATTGTCTTCGGGTGTCAGCAGCTTGAACTGTGCTCTCGGCACGAACCACAGCAACGACCCCTTCCGTCCGCAGATCGAGCAGTTGCAAGCCACGGCCCCGGTCAACTCGCCTTCCCCTTCATAGGCCACGTTGCCGCAATGGCAGCTGCCTCGATACTTCATGCTGATCCCTCCTCGCTTTCCGGCGGCGTTCGATGGCCGACCGTCAATCGACGTACTCATTGAACCGTAACCGATTCCCGAACGGATCGATCAACTGCATCATCCGCGCATTCCACGGCATCGACTCGATGCCCGGCCGAAGATACCGATAGTTCTTCGCCGTGATCTCACGGTGAAACTCGTCGAGTCCCGCCACCTTCAGGAAGACCGTGCTGCCGGGACAGCAATCGCCATGATGCTCGGTCAGATGCAGAACGCACCCGCCGCGCGACAGCTGCAAGTACACCGGGGCATCGGCTTCGAAGCGATGTTCCCAATCCACGGCGAACCCGAGATAGTCGACATAGAACGCACGCGCCTTCGGCAGATCGAAGATGCGCAGAACCGGAATGGTCTGCTCGACGTTCACCCCATCACCCCATGAGTCCGACCCGCTTGTCGAAGCATTGCGCCAGCAACGGACGGCCGTTCAGTCCCGTGTGATCCGGCATTGATGGGGCGCCGCCGCCCGCGTCGAAACGAGCAACAACCCCTCCATCGATTCCCGATAGACGGACACCCGACAGTCCAGTTCCGCGATCGGCGCCAGCAGCGAGAAGACGCCCTTTGTGCCGATACCTTCGTTGACGATGATGTACTTCACGCCTTCCTCGGGCGTGAACTCGACGAACGGCGCGCAGAGCTTGGACGATCGCGCGGTTCTCAATTGCACGACCGACGTCACCGCAATCGACTTGCCCGCCTCGACCCGAATCGACGCCCCGCCCGCTTCGCCCTGCGTCGGTCGCGACACCACGCCATCCACGCAGATCAACGGCTGACCGAACTGCAGCGTTCCGTCTTCCGACTCGTGCCGCTTGTCGACGCTGAACGTCAGCTCCGCGGAATTCGCCCCTTGTACCGGGACGGCCCATGGCAGTGAAGCGACCGCACCCTGATCCGGTCGGATTGAAGTGGCGCACCCCGACAGGACGATCATCGAAAAGAAGCCGACGAGGCTCCGCTTGAACATACCCATGGACGACCCGCCCTCCCACGCGGCATCGACGATCGATCGGCGCGGATCATAGTGGATCCGGTTCGGCCATGGGAACGATGCTCCCGCACCTTCTGCTCGTGCCACCGACATCGTATGCACGCTCGCCCCTCAGGATCCGAGGATCGCGTTCATCGGTCGGCATGTCATGCCTCCCCTGACGCAGGTGACCGCGTCGCACGGCGAGGAATCGGAGAGACTCGCGATCCGGAAGCAGCCTTCGCCGCGAGTCTCGTCCAGACTGAAGAAGAACGACCCGATACCGGTGCGAAGCGCCGCCCCGACCGGCCCCGGCGCGATCGATCACGGGGCGATGCCGTCCCGCAAACCGCTGATCTTCTCGCCCAGTGCCGCTTGCAGCATGCCCTGATCGGTGCCGTAGGCGATCATGCGGAATCCCTTGCCGTAGTAGTCGCGCGCGAAGGCTTCGGACGGTGCAGCGGTTCCCATGATCTTGCCGTTCCGCTGGCCGGCAGCGACGATCCGGTCGACGGCCGCAAGATACTTCGGGTTCTCGAAGTCGCCGTGCACACCGAGGAAATTGGAGAGATCGAGAAAGCCGATCCACAACGAATCGAAGCCCGGCACCGCGGCAATGGCGTCCAGGTTCGACAGGCCGATGTCGCTTTCCACTTGCAGCATCAGGAACGTGCGCGCGTTGGCGCGATCGATCTTGTCCTTGACGTTGCCACCCTGGTAGTCGTCGTGGGCCGCGCCGAACGCCGCACCACGACGTCCCATCGGCGGGTAGTAGGCGCTGCGGACGATGAGCTCGGCCTGCTCGACGGTATCCACCATGGGCACCATGATGCCCATGGCCCCCGCATCCAGCAGCCGGGCGATGAAGTGATACTGCGCCGCCGGCACGCGCACGAACGGCACGAGATCCAGCCCGCGACACAGCGCGATCTGCTGCTTCATGACGTCGATGCCGGCGGCGGAATGTTCCATGTCGAACAGGATGAAATCCGCGCCGGCGTTCTTCACCACCTGCGGCAAGCCGGGCGTGAAGAACTCCATGGCGAAGAGACCGACGGCGTGGCCGCCGGTCTCGAGTTTTTCCTTGACGGGGTTGCTGCGCATGTCGTTTCCTCAGCGATGGGTTGCCGTCAGGCGACCGATGACATCCTGGTTCACGACGTTCCTCGGCACGCGTCCGAGCGCAACGTCGCGGCAGGCGTTGAAGACCGACGCGGTCACGGTATTGATGCACTCGTCGGTCAGGCAGATGTGATGCGGCGTGACCACGACGTTGTCCAGCTTCATCAGCGGATGGTCGGCGGATGCCGGTTCGATCTCGAACACGTCGATGCCGGCACCGGCGATGCGCCGATGGGACAAGGTATCGATCAGCGCCGCTTCGTCGACGATCGGGCCGCGCGCGGTGTTGATGAAGTACGCGGTGGGTTTCATCAGGCCGAACAGTCTCGCGTCGACGAGCTTCCGGGTCTCGTCGTTCAGCGGGCAGTTCACCGCCAGGAAATCCGATTCCCGGAACAGCGTTTCGATGTCCACGAGCTTCACGCCGAGCGGGGCCACCGCGGCCTGCGTCACGTACGGATCGCAGGCGATGTGGCGCATGGCCCACGGCATCATCAGACGAAACACTTCCGCGCCGATGTTGCCGACGCCGATGGAGCCGAGCGTGCGACCGGAAAGCCCCGTCCCGAAGTGGGCAGTGCGCTCCTGCCAGCGCCCTTCGCGCACCAGACGATCCTTGGTCGGCACCTTGTGCGCCAGCATCAGCACGAAGGTCGCAACGGAACTCGCCACCGGGCGACGCACGCCGTCCGGTGCGATCGTCAGCGCCACGCCGTTCTGCGAGCAGGCCGGGACGTCCACGGTGTCGTAGCCGACACCGAAGCGCGCCACCAGCTTCACGCGCCGGTCGGCACCCGACACGGTGGCCCGCGTCACCTTCGGCATCATCACCGCGAAGGCGTCGTACTTCGCCGCGGCGGCCGCCGAAACCTCGGGCCCGGACTCCTCCATGAACTCCCATTCGACACCGGCGGATTCGAGAATCTCGAACGCCGCGGGATCGAAGATCGGTGTGCCGTCCTGCTTCAGGTTGTCGCGGGTGATGCCGACGCGAAATGCCATGCCTGCCTCTCCTCCGTGGTGGCCGGCATTCGCGTCAACCGCGTGCCAGCTCGTTCAGCGTGGTGAACTGCGCCCGCAGCGCACCCTGCAACAGCATCGAATCGACCCCGGCGGCGAACACCCGGAATCCGCGCGCCCCGTAGTCCCGGCTCCACGCGTCACCGCCCGTCAGGCACGCCAGCACCTTGCCGTGCCGGGCGGCAGCGGCCTGCATGCGATCCAGTGCATCGAGATACTTCGGGTGATCGAACTGCGCCGGAATGCCGAGGAA
>JAHCKV010000398.1 GCA_026125595.1 Burkholderiales bacterium
CGGCGAAGAGCTCTTCGCATCCGACCACCTGATTCTGCGCATCCAGGAACAGCACGAGAAACACTTCGCGGTCGCGATCCTGGAGTCGCAACCGCAGATAGTCCTTGACCAATCCGGGGGAGGTCAGCATCTCGCCTCGATCAAGGCGCTCCCGCAGCGCCCGCTGCGCCATCTCGATGACGGCCTGCAGTTGGGCGTACTTGGCCGGCCCCAGGCCGGGTACGGCGCAGACCGCTTCGACCGATGCGCCAAACAGCCCGGAAAGACTGCCGAAGCGCAGCAACAGTTCCCGCGCCAAGTCGACGGCGCTGACCCCGGCCGCGCCGGTGCGCAGGAACAGCGCGAGCAGTTCCGTGTCGGTCAGATGGATGGCGCCACGCGCCAGCAGTTTTTCTCTCGGCCGATCATCGGCCGGCCAATCCCGGATCGACATGGTAGTGCCCCACACGTATTCACCTGTGCGGAGCCTAGGCTACACTGCGGCCCCTCCCGCGTTTCCCGGACTTGCGTGTCATGACGGAACACCGCCAGAAGCGGATCGTGCTCGGGCTCACCGGCGGCATCGCCGCCTTCAAAGCCTGTGAATTGGCGCGGCGTCTCCAACAACAGGGGGTCGCCGTCCAGGCCGTCATGACCGAGGCAGCGACCCGGTTTGTGGGCGCCGCAACGATGCAGGCACTCACTGGCCGACCTGTCTTCACCGACCTGTGGGATCCATCGATCGAGAACGGCATGGCCCACATCGATCTGTCGCGTGGAGCGGACATGATCGTGATCGCGCCCGCGACGGCCGACTTTCTCGGCAAGCTGGCGCACGGCCTCGCGGACGACCTGCTATCGACGCTGTGCCTGGCCCGCGAATGTCCACTGGTAGTGGCGCCGGCGATGAACCGCCAGATGTGGGAGAACCCTGCAACGCAACGCAACGTGGCGCTGCTGCGGGCGGACGGCGTCACCGTGCTCGGGCCGGATAGTGGATCGCAGGCCTGCGGCGAATCGGGGATGGGCCGCATGCTGGAAGCCGACACCCTGGCGGACGAGCTCCTCGGTCTGTTCGAACCGAAGTGGCTGGCCGGTCTGCATGTCGTCGTCACGGCCGGACCGACCTTCGAAAAGATCGATGCGGTGCGCGGCATCACCAATCGCAGTTCCGGCCGAATGGGCTATGCGATCGCCCGCATCGCCCGCGATTTCGGTGCCCGCGTCACCTTGGTCAGTGGTCCGACGGGCCTGGAGCCCCCACCGGGCATCGCGGTGGAGTCCGTCCGTAGCGCTGCCGACATGCTGAGCGCTGTGGAAAAGCATGTGGCGAACTGCCACATCTTCGTCGGAGTTGCCGCAGTCGCCGACTACACGCCGCTCAACCCCCAGGACCAGAAGATGAAGAAGGACGCGCGGATCCTGTCCGTCGAACTCGCGCCGACCGTGGACATCCTCGCCAATGTCGCCAGCCGCGCCGATCCGCCGTTCTGCATCGGCTTTGCCGCAGAGAGCGAGAACCTCGACGAGTATGCGGAGGCGAAACGCCGCCGGAAACATCTGCCGTTGCTGGCAGCCAATCTCGCACAGGACGCGATCGGCAGCGAAGAAAGCGAATTGGTGCTGTTCGACGATTCCGGCCGCCACCCGCTGCCGCGGGCGCCCAAACTGGAACAGGCGCGCCGGTTGATGGAGCACGCTGCACGCCTCTATGCCGCCACAAACGGACAACGCGGAGCGACCCCGTGACTACCGCGATCGACGTGCGCATTCTCGACGAGCGCATGCGCAATCAGTTGCCCGCCTATGCGACACCCGGCTCGGCCGGACTCGATCTGCGCGCTTGCCTGGATGAGTCACTGACCCTAGAACCCGGATCGACCGTGCTGGTGCCGACCGGGCTGGCGATCCATATCGGCGATCCGAATCTCGCGGCCATCATCTTGCCGCGCAGCGGACTCGGTCACAAACACGGCATCGTGCTTGGCAATCTGGTGGGTCTCATCGACTCCGATTACCAGGGACAGTTGTTCGTCTCGGTGTGGAATCGCGGCGCAACCTCGTTCGTGCTGCAACCACTGGAACGGATCGCGCAACTCGTGCTGGTTCCGGTGATCCAGGCGAACTTTCGCGTCGTGGATACGTTCGGTGAATCGGAGCGCGGCGCCGGCGGCTTCGGAAGTACCGGCAAACAATAAAAAACCCGTGCGGGTCCGCACGGGTTTTCAAGGCATCCGACCGCAGCTCCGTTCAAACTGCAGCGGGAAACATCACTACTCCTTGGCGGCCTTCAGGTCGTCCTGGATCTTCAGTTCCTGCAGCGTCCGGATGTAGGCCACGATGGCCAGGATTTCTTCCTGGGACAGCGATGTCGCGAACGCACCCATCTTGGTATTGGGGCGCCCCGCCGCAATGGTCGCGTAGATTGCCGACGACTTGCTGCCCCACTTGTACTTCTGGCAGGCCAGACACACCGTGCTGCTGCCGCCACGTCCTAGCGGCGTGTGACAGTACGAGCAACGAGCCGAATAGCGATCCTTGCCGAGAGCCAGGGCTTCGGCGCTGTCAGGCAATTCCAGGTCGTTTTCCATGCCGTGACGATCGATACCGTCAGCAGACTCGGCCGCGAACACCGGGGTCGAAGCCATCATGCCGACACCCATCACCAGCGACAAAGCCACGGTCGCCACCCACTTACCCAATACGAACTTCATGTTGCGTTCCTCCTTGGAACCGATGTGTCACTCAAGATTTGAACGGATCGTAGAACGGCACCCCGTATTCTTCGACGATCTCCTTGATCCGACCGTTCGCGAGCATTTCGTCGAGGTTGTCGTTGATGAATTTCAACAGCGTCTTGTCGTCCTTCCGAACCACCCAGGCGGCGTTATAACGCAGACCTTCCGCTGGTTCATAGCCCGGGACCATATGGACTTTCGTCTGCGGATACTCGATCCGCGCCACTGCGAGCGATGTGGAGAACATCATCGCCGCATCGATCTCACCTTTGGTGAACGCATCCATCATGCGTTTCGTCCCCATGAACATTTCACGGGGAATCTTGTTCATGAACAGGTAATCGTCCATCGGCGTGGACATCGTCACACCCACTTTCATGTCGCCCGCCTTGAAATCGTCGAGCGATTTCTTGCCTTCCGCTTTGCCCTGCACAACCAGCACGTAACCCATGCCGAGATACGGCTTCGTGAATGCCAGCTTGCCCATCAGCATGTCGTCATCACCGCTGTCCGACATTCCGACAAAGACATCGCACTTCTTCGACAGGATCGACTGCCGGAATGCACGCGCCGTGCCGCCTCTCGAAGCCGTGTTGACCCAGACCATGTCGAGCCGGAATCCGTTGCGACGGGCAATGGCGCGCAGGATCTCGATATCGAACCCGGGCGGGTCCGCGTTCTGTTCGGCGTGGGGGTATTCGTAGGGATCGGAGCAGACGGAAAGCACACCACCGGCTTTCAGCCGGCTGACTGTATCCATCGGTGCATCGGAATCGTCGCCGTCGGCGGCCAATGCCGCCGGAACCGCGACGGCTACAGCAAGACCCAAAGCGCCCGTCAGGCGCCACCACCACTGCAATTTCATGTCCTCACTCCCGTGAACTCCGGTGCAAACCACCGGGCCGGCCTGCGGCATTCTGTGTCGCCGTTCGAGCATCGACGTGTGGGCTGCCTTCGTCCTCAACGCCGTCTCGGCGATTCCGATGACGACGGGCAGAACCAAAAAAGCGAGGGAGGGCCGACTTCAGCCCTCCCCCGCATGCTCCAACAA
>JAHCKV010000399.1 GCA_026125595.1 Burkholderiales bacterium
CATCCTGGATCGACAGTTCGCCTTCGGCGTAGCCCGGCAACTTCGCCGCGGCCACCGGCTGGTCCAGCAGCAGCGCGCCGTTGTCGAGAACACGATGGGCGAATCCTGCGGCCGCGAGACGTTCGGCGCAGACGATCGGGTCGATGCGCCGCAGGTTCGCTCGCAGCGCCATCGGCGGATGATCGAGACCCGCCTCCAGAATCGGGGCTGCCGCCGCGCCGTACTGTGCTTCGAGTTGACGCACCCACCACGCCGGATGGGACCAGCGACCTTCCGGTTCTCGAGCCGCCCGCTGCAGCAACGGATCACGCTCCCGCAGGAAGCGGCGCAGCAACGCGTTGACGAAACCGGCCGCCGCACGGTTCGGGGAATGTTCGCGCGTCGCCGTCACCGCATGGTCGACGATCGCGTAGGGTGCTGCCCGCGTGTGCAGCAACTGGTACAGCGCCACCACCAGCAGCGCTTCGATCGGCGCCTCGGGTACCCCGCGCGTGGCGAGCTGGGCGACCACGGCACGCAACTGTCCCAGATGGCGAAGCGTGCCCTGCGTCAGATCCATCGCCGCGGCGCGGGCGGCGACCGGAACCGGCGGGTCATCCTGCAGCCGCGCCAGACTGTGGCCTGTCAGTACGGCCTCCACCCGCCGCGCGGCCGCGCGCTGGGCTTCGATCATGACGCGCCGTTGCCGAAGCGTGTGCCGACGGAAATCTCCTGTCCCCGCAGGAACTCGGCCGCACCGAGCCGTCTGCCACCGGCCTTCTGCAGCACCGACACCTGGAGTGCCGAACCCTCGCCGGCAGCGACGACGATGCCAGTGGGCTCCGTCGCGAGCACGGTGCCGGGCGGGGCGTCCGGTTGCCCCGAAACGACATCGGCCTTCCAGATCTTGACGGTGTCGCCGCCGAACATCGCATGGGCACCGGGCGTCGGATCGAAGGCGCGAATTGTCCGATGCAGCACGGATGCCGGTTGGTCCCAATGCAACGCGGCGTCGGCACGGGCAATCTTCGCCGCATAGGTGACACCCGTGGCCGGCTGTGGCCGCGCGATCAGGCGGCCTTGGACGACCGCTGGCAGCGCTTCGACGATCAACGCCGCGCCGAGATGCGCAAGCGCGTCGTGAAGAGTACCGGCGGTGTCGTCGGATGCAATCGGAATGGCGCGCTCCAGGTAGACGGGGCCGGTATCGAGTCCTGCTTCCATGCGCATGATGGCGACACCTGTCTGTGTGTCACCGGCCAGGATGGCCCGCTGGATCGGTGCCGCACCGCGCCACCGCGGCAGCAGCGACGCGTGAATGTTGAGACAACCCAGCGGAAACAGATCGAGGACGGCCTGCGGCAGGATCAGCCCGTATGCGGCCACTATCATCATGTCGGCTCCGACCGCGCGGAGTTGCGAAATCGCGTCGGCGCTGCGCAGCGTGACGGGTTGGTCAACGGAAAACCCTCGCGCGAGCGCCGCCTGCTTGACCTCGCTGGCGACCATTCGCAGACCGCGGCCGGCTGGCCGATCCGGCTGGGTCAGTACCCGTGCGATATCGTGTCCGGCGTCGGCGAGCGCATCGAGCGCCACCGCCGCGAATCGGGGCGTGCCGGCAAAAACAAGGCGCACGGCGTCGATCAGGAAGCCCGGCGCTGTTGCTTGCGCAGCTTCGCGGCGATCCGCACCTGCTTGAGCTTCGACAGGTAATCCACGAAAACACGACCCTGCAGATGGTCCATTTCGTGCTGAATGCAAACCGATAACAGGCCGTCGGCTTCCAGTTCGTAGCTCTGCCCGTGCTCATCCTGGGCACGGATCCGGATCCACTCGAATCGAGGCACCTGATCGTAGATGCCGGGAACCGACAGACAGCCTTCTTCGAAACCGGATTCACCCCGGCTTTCCAGGATTTCGGGATTCACCAGCACGCGCAACTGGTCATGGGCTTCGGAAACATCGATCACGATCACCCGCTGGTGAACATCCACCTGGGTGGCGGCCAGCCCCACACCGGGCGCGGCGTACATGGTCTCGGCCATGTCGCGGACCAGCTTGCGAAGGCTTTCGTCGAACCGGACCACCGGCGCTGCCACCTTGTGCAGTCGCGGATCGGGGTACTGGAGAATCGGCAGTTGCGCCATAAAAATCTTGCTCAGTTAGGCGATTACGATCAAAATCTAAAGCGAAATATTGAAACGATGCGAAAGACTCAGGATTATCCCGGGATTTCCTTTCGTCCGGAGGTGGGGACGCGCATGCGCAATTCAATCACAACGGCTCTGTTCGGGCTAACTCTGCTGGCCGTGTTGGCCAGTCCGGCCCGGGCGGAAGAAGAGCCACCGCTCGAACTGGTCGACAATCCGCCGGACCGCCATGTCGTGGTCAAGGGCGATACGCTCTGGGGCATCTCCAAGCGCTATCTGAAGAGCCCCTGGCGCTGGCCCGACCTTTGGGGCATGAACAAAGAACAGGTCCGCAATCCCCACCTGATCTATCCAGGGGACGTGATCTATCTGGATCTGACCGGCGGCTCACCGCGACTGCGTCTCGAAGGAGACGGTCCTGGCGGACTGGCGGGCGCCGGCCGCGGTACCGGTGTTGGCAGCACCGTGAAACTGTCACCGAAGGTGCGCTCCGAAGAGCTGAAATCGGCGCCGATTCCAAGCATACCGGCGTCGGCCATCGGACCGTTCCTGAATCGGCCGCTGATCGTCGATCCGGCCCAGTTCGACAGCGCTCCTCGCGTCGTCGCCACCCAGGAAAACCGCGTCCTGGTGGGCACCGGGGACGACATCTTCGTCAAGGGCTTGTCGACCGATTCGCCGCTGTTGTGGCAGGTCTACCGCCCCGGAAAGCCGCTGGTGGATCCTGTGTCCAAGGAAATCCTCGGATACGAGGTGATCTATCTCGGAGACGCCCGGGTCCGCGAGTTCGGTGAAGTGAGCTCGCTCAGGATTCTGAGCTCCCGGCAGGAAATCGGCCCCGGCGACCGGTTGGTCGTATCGCCCCCGCCGGACATCCTCGCCTACTCGCCGCGTTCCGTTGCCGCCAATGTCAAGGGCATCGTGATTTCGTCGGCCGACAACGTGATCTCGGAGATCGGCCAGCAGCAGGTGGTCGTGCTGAATCGCGGCGCTCGGGACAATGTGGAGATCGGCAACGTATTCGCGCTGTACCGCGCAGGGCAGGTGGTCGTTCCACGGACCTTGCCGAACAGCATGTCGAACGACGAACATCGCCGGCGTGTGCAGACGGTTTTCGCCGAGCAGGACAAAGGCTCGAACAAGCCGGAGCCGGTGATTCTCCCGGACGAGCGCTATGGGCTGGTCTTCGTGTTCCGTGTCTTCGAAAAAGTGTCGTATGCGCTGGTGATGAATTCAGCGCGGCCGGTGAATCTGCTCGACGTCGCTCAGGCCCCCTGAACCGCACGGCGCCACGTGTCCCGGGTTCGCCGGTCGTGGGAGTCGTCGACATCGATCTCGGGCACTGGCTGACGCTGGCGCTGACGCCCGGAATCGGCCCCCGCACGGCTCGCACGTTGCTGTCGGCCTTCGGATCGCCGGAGGCCGTCGTGACTGCATCCCGCGCGTCCCTCGAACGGGCTATTCCGACTCGCGCCGCGGCAGCCGTGCTGGCTGGCCCCCGGTCCGGCGCCGTCGAAACCGCGCTCGCGTGGGCCGCGGAAGAAGGCAACCACATCCTGACGTTGGCCGACGATGCGTATCCGCGGCCGTTGCTGGAAACAGCCGATCCCCCCATCCTGCTGT
>JAHCKV010000004.1 GCA_026125595.1 Burkholderiales bacterium
ATGACCGTACCCATCAGCCAGTATCCCGTGCCGGAACTGAAGGACCTGCCCGAGGACATCCGCACCACGATGCTCGCCGTGCAGGAAAAAGCCGGGTTCATCCCCAACGTCTTCCTGACGCTCGCCCATCGCCCCGATGAATTCCGCGCGTTCTTCGCCTACCACGACGCGCTGATGCTGCGCGACTCCAGCCTCACGAAGGCCGAGCGCGAGATGATCGTCGTGGCCACCAGCGGCATGAATCACTGCCTGTACTGCGTGGTTGCCCACGGTGCGATTCTGCGGATCTACGCCAGGAACCCGCTCGTCGCCGATCAGGTGGCCGTCGATTTCCGCAAGGCGGACATCACGCCGCGCCAGAAGGCGATGCTCGAATTCGCCGTGAAGCTGGCCCGCACGCCGGAAGCCCTCGCCCCCTCGGATCACGAGATCCTCAAGGGCCACGGTTTCTCCGCCGAAGACATCTGGGACATCGGCGCGATCACGGCGTTCTTCGCCTTGTCGAATCGGATGGCCCATCTGATCGAAATGCGCGCCAACGACGAGTTCTTCCTGATGGGCCGGCTGCCGAAGGCGGCGAAGTAGCGAGTCTGGCGGCAGCGTCTGCTGTTCCGGCACGGAATGCCCGCCATTCCTGCCGCTTGCGGCGGAACCAGCGGCCGAAGTCGGAATCCCATGCGCGTTCGATTGCGATAACCTCCCGCACCAACGGTCGCGGGTAGAATCGAAGCCCGTCCGCGCGGTACCACGTGTGCCGGAGTGACCACCCGAAGGTCCCAAAAGGTTGATGCCATGGCAGCGCTGCCCGATAACGATCCGCAGGAAACCAATGAATGGCTCGACGCACTCGATGGAGTGCTGGCCCAGGAAGGCCCCGAACGAGCTCACTACATCCTCGAACGCCTGATCGACAAGGCGCGCCGGTCCGGGGCCTATCTGCCCTACAGCGCCAACACGGCGTACATCAACACCATTCCGGTCGGTGAAGAAGAGCGTTCCCCCGGCGACCACGAACTCGAACACCGCATCCGCTCGTACGTCCGCTGGAATGCCGCTGCCATGGTGCTGCGCGCCAACAAGAACACCAACGTCGGCGGGCACATCGCCAGCTTCGCATCGGCCGCGACGCTGTACGACGTCGGCTTCAACCACTTCTGGCACGCCCCGTCCGAGAACCACGGTGGCGATCTGGTGTTCGTGCAAGGCCACTCGGCGACCGGGGTGTATGCCCGCGCGTGGATGCTGGGCCGGTTGACCGACGAGCAGATGGACTACTTCCGGCAGGAAGTCGACGGCAAGGGTCTGTCGTCGTACCCGCACCCGTGGCTGATGCCGGACTTCTGGCAGTTCCCGACGGTGTCGATGGGTCTGGGACCGTTGATGGCGATCTACCAGGCGCGCTTCATGAAGTATCTGCAGGACCGCGGGCTGGTCGAAACCGAAGGCCGCAAGGTGTGGTGCTTCCTCGGGGACGGCGAAACCGACGAGCCCGAATCCATGGGCGCCATCGGCGTGGCGGCCCGCGAGAAGCTCGACAACCTGATCTTCGTCGTCAACTGCAACCTGCAACGGCTCGACGGCCCGGTCCGCGGCAACGGCAAGATCATCCAGGAACTCGAAGCCGACTTCCGCGGCGCCGGCTGGAACGTCATCAAGCTGATCTGGGGCGGCTACTGGGATTCGCTGCTGGCGCGCGACACCAACGGCCTGCTGCAGAAGCTGATGGAGGAAACGGTCGACGGCGAATACCAGACCATCAAGTCGAAGGACGGCGCGTACGTGCGCAAGCACTTCTTCGGCAAGTACCCCGAGCTGCTGCAGATGGTCTCGAACATGACCGACGAGGACATCTGGCGCCTGAACCGCGGCGGCCACGACCCGCACAAGATCTACGCGGCGTACTCCGCGGCGGTGAAGCACGCGGGCCAGCCCACCGTCATCCTCGCCAAGACCATCAAGGGCTACGGCATGGGCGAGGCCGGCGAGGCGCAGAACATCACCCACCAGCAGAAGAAGATGGGCACGCACTCGCTGAAGGCGTTCCGTGACCGCTTCGAACTGCCGATTCCCGACGATCAGCTCGACGAGATCCCGTTCCTCAAGTTCGAGGAAGGCTCGCCCGAATACGAATACATGCGCGCCCGGCGCGAGGCGCTCGGCGGCTATCTGCCCCACCGCCGCACCAAGGGCGATCCGCTCGAAGTGCCGCCGCTGTCGACGTTCGAAGGGCTGCTAAAGAGCTCCGAGGAGCGCGAGTTCTCGACGACGATGGCGTTCGTGCGGATGCTCGGTCAGCTGGTGAAAGACAAGAACATCGGCAAGCGCGTCGTGCCGATCGTGCCCGATGAATCGCGCACCTTCGGCATGGAAGGCATGTTCCGGCAACTGGGCATCTGGTCTTCGGTCGGCCAGCTCTACACGCCGCAGGACGCCGACCAGCTGATGTTCTACAAGGAAGACAAGCACGGGCAGATCCTGCAGGAAGGGATCAACGAGCCCGGCGCCATGTCTTCGTGGATCGCCGCCGCGACGTCGTACTCGACCCACGGCGTGCAGATGATCCCGTTCTACATCTACTACTCGATGTTCGGCTTCCAGCGGATCGGCGATCTGGCCTGGGCCGCCGGCGACCAGCGCGCCCGCGGCTTCCTGCTCGGCGGCACCGCGGGCCGCACGACGCTGAACGGCGAAGGCCTGCAGCACGAAGATGGCCACAGCCACCTGATGGCGGCGACGATTCCGAACTGCATCGCGTACGACCCGACGTTCGCGTACGAACTGGTGGTGATCATCCAGGACGGCCTGCGCCGCATGTGTCAGGAGCAGGAAGACGTCTTCTACTACCTGACCGTGATGAACGAGAACTACCGCCACCCGGCCATGCCGGAAGGGGCGGAGGCCGGCATCCTGAAGGGCATGTACCGGCTGTCGACCGGCAGCGGCGGCAAGAAGACGCCGAAGGTGCAGTTGCTGGGCAGCGGAACGATCCTGCGCGAAGTCATGGCGGCGGCCGAACTGCTGGCCCAGGAAGGCGTGTCCGCCGACGTCTGGAGCTGCACCAGTTTCAACGAACTGCGCCGCGACGGCATGGATGTCGAGCGCTGGAACCGGCTGCATCCCGAAGACAAGCCGCGCAAGGCCTACGTCACCGAGTGCCTCGAAGGCACGGACGGCCCGATCATCGCCGCCACCGACTACATGCGCGCGTTCCCCGACCAGATCCGTCCGTACCTGGACCGCCGGTTCGTCGTGCTCGGCACCGACGGCTTCGGCCGTTCGGACACGCGCGAGAAACTGCGCAGCTTCTTCGAGGTCGATCGTCATCATGTGGTGGTCGCGGCGCTGAAGGCGCTGGCCGATGAAGGCACGATTCCCGCCGCCACCGTGACACAGGCGATCCGCAAGTTCGACCTCGCCGCGGACAAACCCAGTCCGTGGAAAGTCTGAACCGGCCTCCCGAACACTCCACCCAGCGACTACAAAACCAAGGACGCACGACACCCATGGGAGCCATCAAGGAAGTCTTCGTGCCGGATATCGGCGACTTCAAGGACGTACCGGTCATCGAGATTCTCGTGAAGGCGGGCGACACGGTGAAGGCCGAGGATTCGCTGCTCACCCTCGAAAGCGACAAGGCCACCCTGGAAGTGCCCGCGCCGTTCGCCGGGGTCGTGAAAGACCTGAAAGTGAAGGTCGGCGACAAGGTCTCGCAGGGCGTGGCGATCCTGACGCTGGAAGCCGCGGACGGAGACACCGCCGCACCGGCCGCCAAGGCCGAAGAGAAAGCCCCGGCCAAGGCCGCAGAAAAAGCGCCGGAACCGGCCGCACCCGCGCCCGCCGCTGCGGCGCCGGCGCCAGCACCCGCCCCGGCAGCTGCGCCCGCTGCCCAAGCTGCACCGGCCGCCGGCCCCGTCGACGAAGCCGGCTTCGCCAGCGCCCATGCCAGCCCGTCCGTGCGGCGCTTCGCCCGCGAACTGGGCGTCGACCTGGGCAAGGTCAAGGGCTCGGGCCCGAAAGCCCGCGTGCTGAAGGAAGACATCCAGTCGTTCGTGAAGGCCGCGATCGCCGGCGCATCGGCGGCCCCGGCCGCCGGTGGCGGTGCCGGCCTGGGCTTCGGTCTGCCGGCGTGGCCCGTGGTGGACTTCTCGAAGTTCGGCCCGGTGGAAACCCAGCCGCTGTCGCGGATCCAGAAACTCTCCGGCCCGTTCCTGCACCGGAACTGGCTGCACATCCCGCACATCACGCAGCAGGACGAAGTCGATATCACGCAGCTCGAAGCCTTCCGCAAGCAGCTGTCGGACGAGCACAAGGCCTCGGGCCTGCGCGTCACGCTGCTGGCCTTCCTGATGAAGGCGGCGATTCCGGCGCTGAAGGCCTTCCCCGCCTTCAACAGCTCCCTCGCCCCGACCAACGACGCCGTGATCCTGAAGAAGTACTACCACATCGGGGTCGCCGTCGACACGCCGGGCGGGCTGGTCGTGCCGGTGATCCGCGATGTCGACCAGAAGGGTGTGCTGCAGATCGCCAAGGAACTGGGCGAAGTCAGCGTCAAGGCGCGGGACGGCAAGCTCGGCCCCAACGACATGCAGGGCGGCACCTTCTCGATCTCGAGCCTGGGCGGCATCGGCGGCACGCACTTCACGCCGATCATCAACGCGCCGGAAGTCGCCATCCTCGGCGTGTCGCGCTCGGCCATGAAGCCGGTGTGGAACGGCAAGGAGTTCGTGCCGCGGCTGATCCTGCCGCTGTCGCTGTCGTACGACCACCGGGTCATCGATGGCGCCCAGGGCGCCCGCTTCATCACGCAGTTGAACAACACCCTCGCCGACATCCGGCGCGTGCTGCTTTGATCCGGGACGGCTGCCGGTGAGCGCGCCGGTCGGCGTGCTCGGCGGCACGTTCGACCCCATCCATTTCGCGCACCTGCGCCTCGCCCACGAGGCGTGGGAGCGGCTCGGGCTGGACCACGTCCGGCTCGTTCCGAGCGCGACGCCACCGCATCGGGCGCTGCCGGGCGTTTCGGCCGAGCACCGGCTGGCGATGGTGCAGCGCGCCGTGGCCGACCACCCGGGCCTGCGGGCCGACGGCCGGGAGCTGGACCGCACCGGTCCGAGCTACACGATCGACACGCTGGAGGGGCTGCGCGCCGAACTGCCGCCGGCCACGCCGCTGTGCCTGATCCTCGGGGCCGATGCCTTTCTGCTGCTGACCACCTGGAAACGCTGGGAAGCGCTGTTCGATCAGGCCCATCTGGTGGTGGCCCACCGACCCGGGCACCCGCCCGACCGGTGGACCGCCGGCATGGAACCGGCGCTGCGCCGGGCATTCGAATCGCGGCTCACCGCCGGGATTTCGGACTTGCACGCGTCCGCCTCGGGCCGCATCTACGCGTTGGGGATCACGCAACTGGACATCTCGTCGACGGCGATTCGCACTGCGATTGCGGCCGGCCGGTCGCCCCGTTACTTGCTTCCCCCAAACGTTATCGATTACATTGGCTTACAACAGTTGTACAAGGATCCGGATGCACGTTGAAGAGTTGAGTCGGCTCGCGGTCGACGCGCTGGAAGACATCAAGGCGCGGGACATCGTGGTGCTCGACGTGAAGCGCATGAACTCATTGTTCGACCACGTGATCGTGGCGACGGCGGATTCTGCGAGGCAGACCAAATCGCTGGCTCACCACGTGCAGGAGAAGCTGAAAGGCCTCGGTGCGACGGTGATCGGCGTCGAAGGTCTGGAGACCGGCGAATGGGTGTTGGTGGATCTCGGCGATGTCGTCGTCCACATCATGCAGCCGGCCATTCGCGACTATTACAACCTCGAGGAACTGTGGGGCGGCCAGCGTCCGGCATTCCGGCCTTCCACGGCCAGCGCCCGCCTCGCGGATTACCCCGCCGACGAGGCGCGCGTCTGATCCACCGGCGCCCACTTCGCCCGGGCGCCCGCCAATCCTCCCTACCCTCCCACCGGCCATGCGTCTCGTCATCCTGGCCGTGGGACACCGTCAGCCCAGCTGGGTCGACATCGCGTTCCACGAGTACGCCAAGCGCATGCCGCGCGAGCTGCGCATCGAGCTGGTCGAGCTGCGGCCCGAACCCCGCCCGGACAACGCCGGGGAAGCGGCCGTGACCAAGCTGCTGGAGCGCGAGGCCGCCCGCATCGAGCAGGCCCAACCCAAGGGTGCGCTGCGCGTGGTGCTCGACGAAGCCGGCGAAGCCCTCGCCACCCGCGCCCTTTCGGCCCGGTTCGAGCGCTGGCTCGGGACCGGCCGGGACATCGCCTTCGTGATCGGCAGCGCCGACGGCCTGCATTCAACCCTCAAGACTTCGGCGGAACAGACGCTGTCACTGTCACCGCTCACGCTGCCGCACGGGCTCGCCCGTGTGCTGCTGGCCGAGCAGTTGTACCGTGCCCACGCCCTGTTGCGCGGCCACCCTTACCATCGCGACTGAGAACAACAACCGTGGCTTCATTCTCGCTGTCCCGTCCCGTCTACCTGGCCTCCCGCTCGGCGCGCCGCCGAGAGATCCTCGCGCAGATGGGTCTGCGCTACGAAATGCTGATCCTGCGCGAAGGCCCGACCCGCGCCCACGACTTCGACGAGGCGCCGCACCAGGGCGAAACGGCGGCCCAGTATGTCGAACGGGTTGCCCGCCTGAAGGCCGAGGTGGGCTGGCTGCGGATGAACCAGCGCCGGCTGATGAAGCTGCCGATCCTGTCGGCCGACACGACCGTTGCGCTCGACGACGAAATCATCGGCAAGCCGGCCGACAAGGCCCAGGCCACGGACATCCTGCGGCGTCTCTCCGGCCGCGACCACGAAGTGCTGACCGCCGTGGCCGTGAAGGTCGACGAGCGCGTGGAAGTGGCCATCTCCGTCTCGCGCGTGACGTTCAAGGAACTGGACGACGCCGCGATCCGCAACTACGTCGCCACCGGCGAGCCCATGGACAAGGCCGGCGCCTACGGCATCCAGGGCAAGGCTTCGCTGTTCGTGAAGCACCTGTCGGGCAGCTACAGCGGCGTCGTGGGCCTGCCGATCTACGAAACCGCCGAGTTGCTCTCGCACTTCGGCGTCACGATCCTGTGAACGACGAGATCCTCGTCAACGTCACCCCGCAGGAGACGCGGGTCAGCGTCATGCAGCAGGGCTCCGCGCAGGAGCTGCACATCGAGCGCGCATCCCAGCGCGGACTGGTCGGCAACATCTACCTCGGCGTCGTGAGCCGCGTGCTGCCCGGCATGCAATCGGCATTCGTGCACATCGGGCTGCAGCGCGCCGCGTTCCTGCACGTGGCCGACATCTGGGGCCATCGCAGCGGCGACGAAGCCCGACCCATCGAGAAACTACTGCACGACGGCGACCCGATTCTCGTGCAGGTCGTCAAGGACCCGATCGGCACCAAGGGCGCACGACTGTCCACGCAGGTGAGCATCGCCGGGCGCTTCCTCGTGTATCTGCCGCAGGAATCGCACATCGGCATCTCGCAGCGCATCGGCGACGAAGCCGAACGCACGCTGCTGCGCGAGAAACTGCAGCAACTGCTGCCGCCGCAGACAGCAGGCGGATTCATCATCCGCACCATGGCCGAGACCGCCGGCGAAGAGGAACTCGCCGCCGACATCGCGTATCTGCAGCGGCTGTGGGCCGGCATCCAGGAACGCGCGCGGTCTTCATCGGCGCCCGCGCTGCTGTACCAGGACCTCGACCTGAGCCTGCGCGTGCTGCGCGATTTCGCGACGACGGAAACCGAGCGCGTGCTCGTCGACTCGCGCGAGACCTTCCAGAAGATGGAGGCCTTCGCCCGCGAATACGCACTGCCCTTCACCGAACGGCTGCAGCACTACACCGGCGACCGGCCGCTGTTCGACCTCTACGGCGTCGAAGACGAGATCGAGCGCGCGATGGCCCGCCGCGTATCGCTGAAATCGGGCGGCTATCTGATCATCGACCAGACCGAAGCGCTGACCACGGTGGACGTCAACACCGGCAGCTTCGTCAGCGGCCGCACGTTCGACGACACCATCTTCAAGACCAATCTTGAGGCGGCGCAGGTGATCGCCCGCCAGTTGCGGCTGCGCAACCTCGGTGGCGTCATCGTCATCGACTTCATCGACATGGACAACGACGTCCATCGCGAAGCCGTGCTGGCCGAGTTCAAGAAGACTATCGCCGCGGACCGCACCCGCATGACCGTGAGCGGCTTCAGCGCGCTGGGCCTCGTCGAGATGACGCGCAAACGCACCCGCGAAAGTCTCGCCCACGTGCTGTGCGAACCCTGCCCCTCATGCCACGGCCGCGGCGAACTCAAGACCGCGCAGACCGTCTGCTACGAGATCCTGCGCGAGCTCGTCCGCGAATCACGGCAGTTCGACGCCAAGGAGTTCCGCGTGCTCGCCTCGCAGAAAGTCGTCGACACCTTCCTCGACGAGGAAGCGCAGAGCCTCGCGATGCTCGAGGAATTCATCGGCAAGCCGGTGCGGCTGCAGGTGGAGACCCTGTACAACCAGGAACAGTACGACATTGTGTTGATGTAGCAGCGCGAGGTCGCCCAGGCGAGCCACGGCCCGCGCTTCGAGCGCGCAGAAGTACCAGGCGCACTGACGTTGCGCAGGGTTGAAACTTCAGACCCGAGATAGCGTTGTTTGAGGACGTCGGCCTGAGGCATCCGGAATGGGTGCAAATGGGTGTCGGAATGGCGTACTGCCTCGCCTGCCAGACCCAGGGCACCATCCGCACCGAGGCGCCGAATTGGCAATCGTGGTTGCTGTTCTTCCTGCGGTCTCTGGCGGAGCAGGTGAGGCGCCTGAACCGGAAGATCGAGCGCGAGAAGCTGGTACTGGCAACGCTACCGGAGCTGTCGCTGCAGATCATCGAGTTCGCGCGCGAGCATGGTCGAGTGACGATGGGGGACGCGATCAGGCTGACTGGCGGCAGCCGCAACACTTGAGGCAGCGCTTCCGGGCATTGGTCGAGCGTGGCTACCTGGACCAACAAGGCGGCGGCCGCGGCGGCCGACGTGTTGTTTCACTCGCAAATCGATTTTCAACACCCGCTGAATTCGAGGATGGCAGTGAAATCGCTTACGATTTCACTGAAATGCCATTTTCAGCGTCTACTGAATTCGGTTATTCCGGTGAAATCCATGAATCCGCGTGACGTCGACGACCTTTGGCCCGGCCTGCTCCAGCGCCTGCTGGAGACGTCGCCCATCGTCGCCGCGGTAACGACGCGTTCAGCCCCCCACCGCCGCGACGAGAGCGCCGAAGGTGAAGTCGACTTCGCTGTCGCCGGGGAACCTCACCGCCTGATCGTCGCTTGCAAAGCGTCGGGCCAGCCGCGCCATGTGCGGGATGCGATTGGCCGGCTCGCCCCGGTCGTCGCTCGCGCGGCCGATCTGACACGCGGTCTCGTGTTCGCGCCGTTCATCTCACCGGCGTCGCGTGCCTTGCTCGTCGAACACAACATGGGCTGGCTCGACTTGGCCGGCAATGCTCGCGTGGCATTTCCGCGCTTCCACCTCGAGATCAGCAAGGCGGATCGTGATCCGTTCGCGACCAAGCGCGAACAACGCTCCCTTTTCTTCCCGAAGTCTGCGCGCCTGTTGAAGCTGCTGCTGCATGAACCTCATCTTTCGTGGAAGGTGGCGGATCTCGCGGCTCGAGCCGACGTCAGTGTCGGCCAAGTCAGCAATGTGCGCCGTGCGCTGATCGAGCGCGAGTGGGCGCATGCCGAGACGGGCGAAGGATTTCGATTGACGCAACCCGATGCGCTGCTCGATGCGTGGCGGGACGATGGCGTACAAGCACCGAGCATCGCGCTGCGCGGCTATACGCTGAAGCACGGGCGCGCGCTGGATGCCGCGATCGAACAGGTGTTCGCCAACGGCGATTCGCAGAATGTGCGAGTACTGTTGGCATCGCATTCGGTCGCCCGCCGTGCAGCGCCCTATGCCCGTGTCGCCGGCGAGTTTTTCTATGCGTCCCCGGCAGGCATCACATTGCTCGAACAGCACCTCGAACTTGTGGCCACCGACAAGGGCGAGAACGTGACGATATTTGCCCCGGGCGATGCCGGGCTGTGGCAAGAGACGATGGCACTCGCCCCCAACCTTCGCGGCACCGGTCCGATCCAGACCTATCTCGACTTGTTGGCCAGTGGCGACCGAGGACGCGAAGCAGCGAGCCATTGGCGCACCGAGAAGATCGACCCGATGCTGGCCGAATCGTCATGACAGAGCCGCAGTCCCCGAACAACTATGACGAAGTCAGCGCCCAAGCTACGAGCGCCCTGCATGTGGGCGATGACAGGCTGCGCACTGACTGGGTATGGCGAGCGTAAACACGCCTACGACATCTACTGTTCCGGTGGCGCATTCCTGGGCGGCATCAAGGCCTTCGCAAACGCATGCCGTCCTCTTCTCGACGATTCCATCACGCTGAAAGGTCAAAGCACACGAACTCGCCGGATACGGCCCCACGAGTTCTTCTGCCTCTACACGTTACGCACTTCTGAACCCTTCCGCCTCCAGCCTCTTTCGAATTTCGAGAATCGCTGCCGCTTGGCGCTCGCTTGGAATCCTTCCAGCGGTGCCAGCGAGCAGCAAGAGTTGATCTTCCTTTGCCGTAAGTTCGTTCCGCCGGATTCCCCACTCGCGCATCGCGCGCCAGTTTGATGACTTGTAGTTCACCACCTCAGTAACAGCAGCAATTCCCGCGTCGATGCGCGCCGCACCGAGTGCGTCAGCCTTGCGCTCCAGTTCCTCAGACTGAGACACAAGTTCCTCAGCAAGTTCGGGCAGAAGGCGCACGTGCTGCTGCTGTGCGCGTTGCCAAGCCAGCTCCTTCTTGCACCACTCGGTGACGTTTTCCAGTCCCTGCTCTGGCGAAGTAAGCACTGAATACATCACCGGCGCGACAACCTTCAACTGCGCGGACAGCGCCGATGAAATCGTCTGCGTCCGCCAGATTGACTGAACATTCAGTGCGCCTCCGGCTCCTTGCTCGGCGATGATCTGCGCCAGCTTGGCAATCGTGAACGTGACGATGTTTGCGCGGTAGCCACCATCGTACCAATCGGTCTGGGTCGGAACCAGTTGCTCCAGCTCGCGGAACACGATCGCGTGCGCAACTACGCACTTGAAGAACTCGTCGTTGAACTGCAGCGGCTTCTGCTGCCACTCCGAGACAACGAGTTTGCTGTAGACGTCAAAGTTCTTCTGGGCGCCTTTGCTGACCTCGTGTGGCAACTGGCGCCAAGAGTTCTCGATCTTCGCGAGGTCAGTCTTTGTGATGACCTGCCGTCTTGGATTGTCGGCTTCAAATCGAAGCTTCTCGGCCGGACTCATCTTTGAAGTCTCGATGCGGTACTGCCCTTTTGCGCGCTCGTAGAACCAAGCCGTCGGCCTCTGCGAGCCCGCCCTTGGTGGTGCCTTGATCCGCCGCGACAACTCTTCGAGTTTTCGGTGGAATGCATGATTCGAGAACAAATCAGAGTCATACACCTTCGTCTGCCTGTTCGCGTACTCGGAAATCTTTGGAATCAGTTCGTTGGACTTGTCTGCGTCGACAACGGAGAGCTTCATCTGGACGAAGATTCCGTTGAGGTCCGCACCGTCCTTGCGGCGTGCGAGGGCGAGCGATGCGGTGGTCTGCCCGCCATTCACGATCTGCAGATCCGTCGCCGCCAGAAGCCTCGGACCGTCTGGCGTGTCGTGCGTTTCGACCGACGTTGCAGTCGCTGCGATGCCGTTGTTGAATGCAAAGAACATCTCCGGGCTCCGCAGGGCGGTCTCCCGGATTGCCTTGTTCACTTTCACAGCCTTTCCCAAAAAGCTTCTAACGTTGCCTTCGAGCAGTCGGCTGCCGTATTCCTCGTACATCCGCGCCAGCGCATCACCGGGCAGCACGCAGAGATAACCGCTGTACTCGGATTGGTTCAAACTGGCTTTGAGGCATGGAACTCCACCGGAGACGAGACCGCCGAAGTCGACGGTCAATGCCTCGCGCCCAGATCTCGACGAGAGCGCATCGTGTAACCGCGCAATGTCCCAGATGTGGAACTCCGCGGGAATGCCACCGATGCTCTGTTCCGGCCAATCTCGAATCCGATCGCTCAGGATCCCGTCGGTGACCAAGTAGAACCTTAGCCTCGTGATGTTCGGCTGATGAATCTGGAGCAGCCCGGAGAAGTCCGAGGCAGGATCTTCTTCGGCCGGAAGATGGTCGTCGTTTCCCGTAAAAGCCTCGTCCACAAAGGCAACGATCTTCGAGAAAGTCGCCTTCGCGGTAGTCTGCGTCACGGTAGCCGGATGCTGCTCGCCGTCGAACTCGACTATGACTAGGCGCAGGGATCCGTCGGCCTCGTCGAAGGCATATCCGTCGACGCCGAGGCTCCGTCGCCTGGTTCCGGTGCCACGGTACTGGCATGGGACGAAGTCGACGAGTTCCTCCGCTTCTTCCAGCATCTCGCCGACTACCGAACCGAAGCCACCTGCGGGGTTGCGCCCCCCCAACTCCGCCATGGCGCGCGCGATGACACCGTCGCGAAACGCCCTCAGTTGCTCGTCCAACCGATCGCCCCCTTGTAGATCGCCTTGCGCCCTCGCCTCGCTCGAGGCACCCCCACCCGCGGCCTGTTACCGAGGCGTAAGCACTGATATTCTACTTTCATAGGAAGAAGAAGATTCGGGGGGGCCGCACGCGGTGTCCGTTGATGTGGATGAAGTCCTGGGTGCGCTGAAGCGCGATGATCTGAGCTTGCTGGTCGGCGGAGAACCGATTTCAATCCCTCCTTGGTGCGACTGGCTCGTATGGCTTGGCCAGTGGATGCGGGCGCAAGCAGCTCTAGATGGACGGCGAGTCGCGGTCGTGAGGATGCCGAGCAGGCGGCTTGGGGCGGCGTTCACGGCCTTAGGGGCCGCATTCGCGTCGGCAAGACTCCATGACGATTCGCTCCACTGGGACGCCCTCCGGGGCCTCGCTCCCGGAACAAAAGTATTCTGGCGAGAACTTGGTTCATGTCGGTCGGCAGGCTGGTCGGGGACCATTGCCGGCCTCCGCCAGATCGACGATGGTGGAGACTTCTTGGAAGTCGTAGTCGAGGCGCGGGGAAAGACTCCGCAGAACACGCGCCTCTTCAGCAAATGGGCTGCACTCTCCTACGGGATAACGCTCGGCTCAGTAACCGCCCAAACGGATGAGCGACTGGCTTCTGCAGAGAGTTTCTTCAGGGCCGTAGTAGCGGGTGCCGCGCAGGGATGGATGCGCTCGCCGGCTATCGAGTGCACCGTCATCACAGAGCGCAGTTCCTTTCTGAGCGACCTGACTGGCTTGGCCTTCCGCGCCGGCGCTGGTGGCGAGGCGTCCTTATCCGAACTTCTTGCGATCGCTGATGCTGGTAGAGGAGCCTATGTGAAGACGAGGATAGCGCCGGCACGAAATAATGGTGTCCTCGACGAATCCGGATCGATCACGGTTCTCGACGGCGCCTCCGCAGCTGTCCGGATGGGCGACACCATTGCAAGGAGTATCGTGGTCCTGCTCGATCAGTCCGAGTATGACGAGGAAGTCGAGCAGCTGATTCAAACCTTCTTGGGCTCCGCGGTTGATGCCCACATCCATGCACCTAGTCGTGGCGTGAAGACATCGCCGGCGAGCGTAGAGGCCTTCATGTTTGGTCTGCCTCTGCAATCCCGATCGCGGATATGACACGATCGAAAAGAAGTTCCGTTAGTCAGCTCATGCGATTCGCTGAGCATGCCCCTGGCAAGCCCGACGCGACCCGCTCGTCTAAAGTCACATCCGTACTGGGCTTAGCGTCCGCCTACCACGCAAACTCAATCAGTTGCCGCATAGAACGAGTAGCCATTGACTTCCCCACCATGGTGGAGGTTTCGAAAGCTTGCTCAAGGATCTTCTCCGAAGTTGATCGCGACGACTCCGTCCAGCGGCGGGCTGCTCGAGATGCGTGGCTTGTCAAGTCGACGCTCATGTTCACGGCGCTGCCATTCAATGACCCGCGCTTGGAATTGGATAGCCTCCTGAACAACCTTGAGCACGTTGCTCTGAGCGTTCCGGGCATCCGGACAGCGGTTGGCGACTTGGCTAGATCGGTTCGATCTCTCGCGTCAGCAGCCGTCAATCCGAAGCGAGAGCGTTTGCTCGCGATGCTCGATTGCCCTCAGGACAGTGGAGCACCGTTGGCGATACTCGCCAACATCTGCGGGTCACCAACTCCAGGGTGGCCGACTACTCTGGCCGCCGAAAGCGATCTTGGTTCAACAGCCATCGAGCTGGTCCGCCTGCGAAGACAGATCCGAAGTACCCTGTTCACGCGATTGATAATTCCCGGAAGCCCCTGGTTTGCGCCGAGAGGTCTGCTGTTTGACCTCCTGTACGGCGGACGAGCTTCCAACATCACTGTACTGACCTACCGCGCCGAACGCGTTTCGATACCAGCTCCCAGGAGGTTGCCAAGAGACACCTACTTCCCGGCAGCCGGCACTCAGTCCGGGCCGCTTCCGGAGGCAAGCGAACCCAACGAGGATATCCAGCTTGATCGATGGACACATGAATCATTCTGGTCCTCGATCCACGCGCAGCACTCCGATATGACACCAACTTCGGGGAAGGATGTCTCTGTCGACGCCAGGTTTGTCCTTTTTGCCGACGGCACCGGTGCGTTCCTTCCAACAGAAGCAAGTGTCGTGGAGATTTCAGATCTGTTCGAGGAGGGAGCGAACTTCGATGTCACGGAAGACAAGCTTCCTCGAACTTACGTCAGAGACCTGGAAGAAGGGGATCTGGTGATGCTCCGGTTGTCCGGAAGCGGCGACTATCTCGACGACGTGGCCGATTCGCTCATCGAGAAGGCCGGCGAGGCCGGTCTGCGTGGTAGAGCTCTGCAATGGAAGGATCGGCTGCACGAAGTCATCAAGCGTCACGGGGAAGGTGTCGTGGCGATGAAGGTTCGAAGTCTCGGCGTGGGACTCCGATCTCCGCAGTACCTCTGGGCCTGGGCTGGTGACGCTGTCATGGCGCCTCAAGACCGGCAAACGTTTCACAGCCTGATTGCAGTCACCCTGCGACTCGAGAGTCGCGAGAGTGGCGATGAAGCCGCGGCCTATGCGGATGCGCGGTGGGACGAAATGGAGCGTCTGAAGGCGTACCACCACAAGGCCGGCGTTGCAATACGAGCTGCGTTGTTGACCCGGGTGCGAGGCCTTGTTGCCGAGCGTCGACGTATCGACTCGGTTGAGTCAATCGAGCTGCCAGGGGTAGCAGCCGGTCGAATGGGCCTTCTGCGTGTGTCTGCCGTCGACACCAAATCAAGGCGAGTCCCAATTTCGAGGCTGTTCCATCTGAGCAAGGTGAAGGTGACCTAGTGGCAAGGATGATTCCCCCTCTCGTCGCCGCTGATACACCGAAGGGCGAAAAGCAGTTGTTCGGCAAGCTGCGAGACGATCCTAAGGCAAAGGATTGGCTGGTCTTCCACTCCTTTGATATACGCAGGCATGTCGCGCGGGCCCAAGGTGAGGCGGACATGGTGATCGTCGTGCCCAGCCTCGGCGTGCTCTGCATCGAGGTCAAGGGCTGCGGCGTTGTCCGCGAGGGGGGGCTCTGGACCTACTCCTACGACCCGCCTAAGACATCTACCGTCGGTCCCTTTCGTCAGGCAAGCCAAGCCGCTCACTCGATCCGGCAATACCTCGCGCTGAAGGATTCATCTCTCACGGCCCTCATGTTTCACTCCGCGGTCTTGTTCACGGAGATTGACTTCGCCGACAAGTCGCTTGAGTGGGAGCCATGGCAGATCATCGGGCGAACCGAGTTTCTCCGGCAGCCGATCTCGTCGCTCGTGACCCGCGTGCTGGAGGCAGCTCATTCCCAGTGCCGTTCGCGTAAGCCAGTGCCAATCTGGTACGGAAGCCAAAGTCGTCCCACGCTTCGGCAAGTGGAGACCGTCCTGAGGCTCATGCGACCTGATTTCGAGTATGCCGCATCTGCTCGCAATAGCGTGGAGCTTGTCGAGGCGGCAATACGCCGCTTCACGGACGAGCAGTTCGAAGGCATCGATCACCTTGAGGACAACCGCCGTGTGCTGTTCAAAGGGCCGGCAGGGACGGGCAAGACGTTCTTGGCGATCGAGGCCGCGCGAAGAGCGGTTCGCCATGGGCGCAGCGTTGCGCTCCTGTGTTTCAACAGTCTTCTGGCGTCATGGCTGAAACACGAGGCCGAATCGATCGAGCAAGAGGCGAAGACGCGCTCACTCTCGTTTTACGTCGGCAACCTTTCAGGGCTCATGCTCAGCATTGCAAAGATCAATGTGCCGGCGCCGGCAAACCAGGAGTTCTGGGGAGTCGAACTACCCATGCGCGCGGTGGATGTCTTACTGGCCGATGGCCGTGACGTGCCAAGCTTCGACTTGCTACTCGTGGACGAGGCACAGGACCTGCTGTCCGAGCCGATGCTAGACGTCATGGAATTGCTTTTGAGCGGTGGTCTCGGAAGCGGATGCTGGGCGATGTTCGGGGACTTCGAAAGGCAGGCGATCTACGCCGACAAGAGCGCAACGCTGGGACTCGACAGGTTGCGAAGCCGGACAGCCGACAGCGTGTCCACATACCGTCTTCGAATCAACTGCCGGAATGCCACCAGGATCGCCGAGGCAGTAACTATCACCAGCGGAATGTCTCCCGGCTACAGCAGGATCCTCAATACTGCCGATTCGGCCGATGTCGAACCGGTCTTCTACCACAGCCCCTCGCACCAGGGAGACCTGCTGCTAGCAACGATCGCGAAGCTCCTGAAGTCGTTCGCCCCGCAGGAGATCGTCGTCCTGTCCATGCGCGCTGATGCCTCGTCCTGCGCCACTCGACAGGCACGCGATCAGGCAGGCTGGCACTTCGCTTCCTATCGCGACGAGCCGGGCACCGGCGCTGCGATCCGCTACTCAAGTGTTCACGCCTTCAAGGGACTGGAGGCCGCGGCGGTTGTGCTGACGGATATCGAAGGCATCGAGGACGATCAGGCCAAGGCGCTGCTCTATGTCGGCATGTCACGAGCAAGAATTCGGCTGCATGTCCTGATGCACGAGCGTCTCCGTTCAATCTACGACTCGATGCTTGATGCCGGACTCAAGGCAGCACTTCGGAGGTCTTCCTGATGTCACTACTCGACCAGAATCTTGCCAACAGAGAGCAAATGCTCGCGCGACTCCGCGCCGAGATCGTTGGTCCGGACCCGGCCGGAAAGCCGGTGTCTCTGGCCGACAAGCAGGCGATGACATGGGAGGAATACCGCATTCCTCGGATGCAGGCAACCGGTGAAGAAATCGTGTGGCAAGACCCGCCTACCAAGCGATTTGGTGCAGGAATCCTGTTCCCAATCGGATCCACGGAAGAGGTCTTGGTCAACGCAACCGAGACAGAAGCACTGGCGCCGGTCAACTCGCCGGATCTGGCACCCCCCGGACTGCAGTCGGACGATGAACTGGCGGCTCGAGAGCGGGCGCCATCGTACGGCGCACCTGCTGACGATCCGGAGGAAGAGGATGTCACCCTGGCCAACGCGTTCCGACCCTCTGCGATCGGCATCAGCTTCATGGCTGATCTTTCGACCGAGACGACCGGTCTGGTCGTTGAACTCGTCAATGTCGGACGGGTGGGTTCGGCCCGAACGGTCGAGCATGCCTGTGGAACGTATGCGCCGCTGACTCTTCATCTTGGCGGAGCCGTCGGCAAGCCGCCGACGCCGCGCAAGGTGTGGCTGCGAATGCCGGTCGTCGACAGCGAGGGCAAGGTGCCTGCCGTGAGCGTCTCCTCGGCGGATCTGCTCAAAGCGAACCGGCCCATCAGGTGCTCGATCGGACCGGTGGCGCTCGGACTGGAACTGGTCGTCGTCTCGCGCTCCTGGCATGCGGCGCCAAGCGGGGCGCATCGGCTCCTCACGATTTCGGTCGCCAACAAGAAGCAGGCCAAAGAAAAGGAGATTGACTCGCAGTGTCTCTACCAAGCAGGAATTCGAGTCAGTGGCGCAAGCAGCAACCGATGGATCGATGCCTACCCTGAGAGTTTGATCGCGGACTTTCGGGACGCCGATCCTCTCGCCGACGAGAACGTCAATCGTGTCCTGTACAGGGAGAACCGGACGTTTGCCATCGGCCACGGTTGCGGCGCTGACTGGATCGATGGCCGTCCGGAACTGGTCGGGACAGTGTGGTCGGATGTGCTGCCGGTCTTTGAAACGCCGGCCACGAGCGCTGACCTCTTCGTAAAGGACCCTGACGGCAAGCTTGAGCCTCTACGGGTCAGCATGCGACTGTTGGCAGGCCTTGAAAGGGATGCCGACGGACTCGCCGACGTCGATCGACTCATGCTGGAATACCAAGCCTGGATAGGCGCACTCGATTCGAAGGTCTCCACGATTGCGGAGCGAAATCGTCCAACGGCAACGGAACTCATCGAGAAGTGTCATCAGTGCGCGAAGCGGATTGCAGACGGTCTTTCGCTCCTGCGGCAACATGACTCGCAGGGCGATGTCGCGCGCAAGGCATTCAGGCTCGCTAACCACGCGATGCTGGTCGCCCAACTCCGGTCACGGCAGGAACTGCGGCTGCCGGATCGCGATCCCAGCGGCCGACTGACATGGTCGAGGCCCATTGCGGCCGTGGACCCGGCTGTTCGCAACGAGAAGCAAGGCTACTGGAGACCGTTTCAGATCGCCTTCCTGCTCATGTCGTTGCGCGGGATCTGCGATCCGGCGCATCAGGATCGCAACGTGGTGGATCTCATCTGGTTTCCCACTGGCGGCGGGAAGACCGAGGCCTACCTGGGACTGACCGCGTTCACCGTCTTCTTCAATGCGCTTTCGGGAGTTGCCAACGGCGGTGTCGACGTGCTCATGCGGTACACGTTGCGTCTGCTCACCGCCCAGCAGTTCCAGCGTGCGGCGACGCTGTTCTGTGCGATGGAGCAGATCCGCCGCCGGGATACTGCGGCCTTGGGCAACCGGCCGTTCCGGATCGGTCTGTGGGTCGGCAGTGCCGCCACGCCGAACAAGCGAGAGGACGCTGTCGAGAAGTTGAGAGCTCTGCAGCGCGACCCCGATGCGGAGAACCCGTACGTCCTGCTCAGATGTCCGTGGTGTGCTGCCAAGTTCGGTCCGCACGAAGCAGCCTCTGCATCGACCCAGCGAACCAGAGGGGGCCGTGGTCGCCAGGCGTCAGGAGCGCATGTGTATGGCTACTCGAAGGAAAGGGGACCATCTGGAGACACTGTGGTCTTCAGATGCGGCGACAGCAATTGCGAGTTCGGCGGTCTGCCCGGTCTGTCCACACCTCCTCTGCCTATCGTTGTCATCGACGAGGACCTGCTGGATGCGCCACCCAATCTCCTGATCGGGACGGTCGACAAATTCGCGATGCTCGCGTGGACACCGGCGGCGCGGAGCATCTTCGGCCTCGACGATGCAGGTCGTCACCGCGGTGTGCCGCCTACGTTGATCATCCAGGACGAATTGCATCTGATCTCCGGGCCGCTGGGTTCGATGGTTGGTGCCTACGAGACCGTCATCGAGGCATTGTGCGTCGACCCTCTCGGCGGAATGATCCTGCCGAAGATCGTTGCCTCGACTGCGACAATCAGCCGAGCTCGCGAGCAGATTGCCGGTCTGTATGCACGGACAGCGGTCATGCTCTTCCCGCCTTCCGGCTTAGACGCAGCTGATTCGTTCTTCGCGCGCGAGGCCGTTGATGAGCACGGCCGGCCGAAGCCGGGAAGACTCTATGCAGGCGTGCTGGCTCCTGCACATACGTCCCTGCAAACATCGGAAGCGAGAGTCTTCGCCACGCTGATGCAGCATGCTTCGCTTCTGGAAGGCGAGGCGCGCGATCTGGATCCCTGGTGGACATTGCTTGTCTTCTTCAATTCCCTGAGGGAACTGGGGGGCGCCGCGACGCTGTTCACGGCTGACACCCGCGAATATCTCAAGGTCATCCTGAATCGCCATGGCGTCGAGTACGCCAAGATCCGCCAGCTCTTCCACGTCGAGGAACTGACCAGCCGCATCCGGGGTGACCACATTCCGCGCCTGCTGGAGCGCCTGGAGGTGCCGATGTCGGTCCGGGAAAGAGCCGGTACCCCAATACCGAGTCCCGCGCCCATCGACGCTTGCCTTGCGTCAAGCATCATCGAGGTGGGCGTCGACATCCCGCGCTTGTCGCTGATGGCGATCGTGGGCCAGCCAAAGACAACGTCTCAGTACATCCAGGTTTCGAGTCGCATCGGCCGGGACTTGGACAAGCCCGGGCTCGTCGTGGTCATCTACGGCCAGACCAAGCCGAGAGACCGGAGCCACTACGAAAGGTTTCGCTCGTACCACCAGCGCCTGTATGCGCAGGTCGAACCAACCAGTGTCACTCCGTTCAGCCCGCCGGCTGTCGATCGGTCCCTTCATGGTCTGGTCGTCGCGCTGGTGCGACAGCTCGGGCGCGTCGGCCACGAGGCGGACACCCCTGACCCCTTTCCACTGGCTCCAGGCAGCCAATTGCGTCTGAAGGTCGAGGAGGTCATCCGAGATCGTGTACGGGCAATCGCGCCTGACGAAGAGGCTTCCGTGTTGGGCAAGCTCAAGCATCGACTTGATCAGTGGAAGGCCTGGAATCCAGCCGAGTACGGAGGCTTCTCGAAGACCCCGGAGCACCCACCGCTGATGCATCCGGCAGGTCGCACGGAGCTTTCCCAATGGGGTGGTCGCAGCTGGGCAACGATGTCTTCCCTTAGAAATGTCGACGCCAGCTGCGAGGCAGATCTCACGGCGGAGTACAACGACATCCCCGAGGCAACACCATGAGCCGCCCCGTCAGAAGGTCGCAGGCCGTATCTCCGTTTGGCGTCGGCGCATTGGTCGACTTTCCGGGACCTGTATCTCTGATCCATGCCGGCTTGGATGCCTGGCCCTTCGACGAGAAGAACCCCGACCATCGCGAGTTCAGAGTGGATGACGAGCCGAGACTAGCAAGGCGGCTCGGCGTCGACTTCTTCGTTCAGCCTCCGGACTTCAGGCAGGTCGAGCGCGGTGGCTCCGGGGACGCAGTCAATCTCGGTCTAAAGCTGCCCTTCCTTCGCTTCCCGCTCTGGCATTCCTGCCCTCGTTGCGGCCGGATGTTCGAGGCCAAGTATCACCACCGCTTGGCGCCGGAATGTGACGGGCCGATTGGAAGCGGTGCAGACAAAGGAAAGTCGCACAGGAAGAGGCGCGCGATACAGGTCCGCTTTGTCAGTGTCTGCCGATCAGGCCACCTGCGTGACTTCCCCTGGGTCGAATGGCTGGGGCTTGAGCGTGCCGAATGGGATGGCGTCAGAACCGACCGCTGGCTCCGATTGCTATCTACAGGCTCCGCGTCCATTGCAGGCGTTGTTGTGGTTGCCGAACGTGCTGCAAGCTCCGGGTTGGTCGAAGTTGCCCGCAAGTCGCTTGCTGGCGCGTTCACCGTCGAGTCGAGCGGGGCCTCGGCCTTCACCTTGATGAAGCTGATGTGCGATGGTCAAAACCCCGCGCTTGGAATCGGGGATGGTGGTGACGACCCGACTGACCCCTGCGGGCAGGACCTGAGGGCCGTGCTTCGTGGCGCCAGCAACCTGTACTTCGGCGATGTCCGGAGTTCGATCTACGTTCCGGAAGTAGAGGACAGCGGGCTGCCGCAGGACGTGCTGGACCTTCTCGACGATCACTCATTCAAGCAGGAACTGCTGAACGGCGCCCTGGCCTCGGAAAGTGGAACCCTGGGAGCCAAGGCTGCAGGCGTGATCCTGCGGCGACGCCATCCGGAATCCGAAGTCAAGGCAGAGGTGCTTGCAGCTGCAGTCAACAAGCACATCCTGCACGAAATATTGACTCAGCCCCGACTGATCGCGACTGCGCTGGTACAGAAGGCAAAGACAGCGGTGGATGGAAGAGTCACATCGAAGATGTTGGCGGACCTCATCGAGGTTGCGGTTCCGGATTGGTCAGTTGATCCTGGCCTGCTGGTGGATTCGGTGAATTCTTGGCTCAGGCATCGCGAAGGACTTGAGGCCGCGGGTGCACAGCAGCGGGCGGAAGACGTCTCCGACTGCACCTATCGTGCAGAGGAATACCGTGCCTTCAGTCGCGATGGACAGGATGGCCTGCCGAAGGTCAATCTGCTCGTGCGCAGCAAGCCCATCGAGCAATACACCGATCTCGTGCGAAGGAGTTTTTCGCGCGTCGCGTTGCTGGACAAGTTGCGGGAGACCCGCGCGTTCGTCGGCTTCAGCCGGATCTACACCAGCTCGAATACGCCGCCTGTGGAACGATGGAAGCTCATCTCAAGGACTCAACGGAACTGGCTTCCCGCCGTGGTCGTGCGCGGCGAAGGCATCTTCCTAGTCTTCGACAACGAACGCCTCGCTCAGTGGAACACGAACTTCGGCGCAAACCACAAGGAGCGGCTGAAACATGCGAATCGGAATCTGCAGGCGCAGGCACAGCGTCGTGAGGTTCACGCTGAAGATGCATCCCCAACTCTCGTTCTGCTACACACTTTCGCGCACGTATTGATCAGTCAACTTGTGTTCGATTGCGGATACGGCTCGTCCTCGCTTCGTGAACGGATCTACTTCTCCGAGACCCATCCACAGATGACCGGGGTGCTGATCTACACCGCTGCAGGCGATTCGGAAGGCACAATGGGCGGTCTCGTCCGGATGGGCGAACCAGGACAGCTCGATCGAACTATCGCCAGAGCGCTCGATCGAGCGCGCTGGTGCTCCAGCGACCCTGTGTGCATTGAGAGCGCAGGTCAAGGTCCCGACAACTGTAATCTCGCTGCCTGTCATTCATGTGCACTCTTGCCAGAAACTTCCTGCGAAATGCAGAACCGTCTGCTGGATCGGGGCATGTTGATTGGGGTGTTGGACGATCCAGAGATCGGCTTTTTCTCATGACTACCTGTGCCATCGTCGCGGATACAATCGAAATCCACTCATCGAGAGTTCGGTCACCCGCTACTTGTGAGAAACCCCGAACACTATTCGCCAGAACAGTTCGTCTAGCAGCATCGGGTCGCGAGCCTGACACTCCCACATCGTGAGGACCGTCCATCCAGAAGCCTCCAGCGCAGTGACATTTCCTGCGTCGCGCCTAACGTTCTGTGCGAACTTGTGCGACCAGAACTCGGCTCGTGAGGAAGGTGTCGTTGCATAGGGACAACCCTGGTGCCGATGCCAAAAACAACCATGAACAAAGACGACGGTGCCGAACCGTGGCAGAACGAGGTCCGGACTTCCGGGCAAGCGCTTGTCATGGAGACGGTAGCGCAGCCCGGTTGCATGCAAGTACCTGCGCACTGTCAGCTCTGGCCGCGTATCCCGGCTCTTGATTCCGCGCATCATGCGAGAGCGTGTTGCCGTGTCAACGATGTCGACCAATTTTCGATCTCCTCTCAAATCAATTCTGCGCTTGCTGCCGGTAACCTGATGCAAGAGAGTACGGCGCTTCGAAACGACGGGCCCGGATGACCGGAGATGACGACATCCTGATATGCCGCTTGGTACGTTCTGGATAGGCGATCCACGAGGCTGATGCCCATGTTGGCGTAGTAAACACGAGAAGAAGAGTATCCATGCCTGTACCCGTGATCGACCTCTTTGCAGGGCCTGGGGGTCTTGGCGAGGGATTCGCCCGTACCAACTCAGTCCGCTTTGACATAGCAGTCTCGATCGAGAAGGACGAGATGGCCTTTGAAACACTCCGGCTGCGCGCCGCGCACCGGGCTCTCGTTCGAAGTGGTCAAGCCACACGTGCCACGTGGTCCCGCTGGGATACAACTCTCCACGATTCACCTTGGAGCATAGCTTTCGAGATGCTTCGGAGGTCCGGCGACGCGGCTATTGAAGCCGCGTGCGAGGCCGCACGACAGGAGAGCTGGAATCTGGAGATGGGCCCGAAGAACAGAGCTCAAGTCTCTCAGGGAATCAGACAACGCCTGCGGCCATTCATGAGACGCCAGCGTCTACCGGACAACATCGTGCTTATCGGCGGTCCGCCATGCCAAGCCTATTCCGTGGTGGGAAGGTCCCGGAATCGGGGAACAGAAGGATATCAAGCCGAAAACGACCACCGCCACTTTCTCTATCGAGAGTATCTGCAGGTGATCAACGAGTTCCGGCCAGCTGCGTTCGTCATGGAGAACGTGAAGGGCATTCTTTCCTCACGGGTGTCAGACCGACAGATTTTCGAGACGATCACCGCCGATCTCAAGCGTCCTGACCTTGCTTGCGGCCGGGACACTGATCTGGGCTATGTGCTGGTCGCGCTTCCGCATGGTTCGTCGACGCCAGCAGACCCGGACCCTTCGCACTACATTGTCGAGGCGGAAAAACATGGCGTGCCGCAAGCACGCCACCGAGTCATCATTCTTGGTTTCCGGCACGATGTGTTTGCCCGTGCAGGAATCGTACGAAAGCTCCGGCCCGGAAATCCCGCCACGGTCAATGACGTGATTCTTGACTTACCTCTCCTGCGTCCTGAGCTGTCTTTCAGGGGTAAGGGCATGACGTGGCTGGATAGCTTCGACCTGCCGATGATGCCGAATGCGCTTGAAGAGTTGCGATCGACGGGGCGATCGACTGACAAGCGTGTGGCCGCGATGATGGAGAAAGTACGGGCGCGTCTACGCGGTCGCTACGATCCAGGATCTGGTGCCGATCGCATTCTGTTCAATCGTGGTGCAATGCCTGGACCAAAAGTACATGCGCGTTGGTATCGCGATCGACCGCTGGAACTGCTCGCAAACCATCAGTCTAGGTCGCACATGCCGAGCGACTTGGTGCGGTACTTGTTCGTATCGGCTTACGGCGTTGAGTCCGGAGAGAGTCCGCGGCTCTCTGACTTTCCGGTCACCCTGTTGCCCGAGCACCGCAACGTCAATCCTGCCAACTTGCAGGATGCGATCTTCAAGGATCGGTTCCGGGTGCAGATCGCCGATCGATGCAGCATGACGGTGACCAGCCACATCGGCAAGGACGGCCATGCATTCATTCACCCTGATCCTTTTCAGTGCCGCAGTCTCACGGCACGCGAAGCTGCACGAATACAAACTTTTCCAGACTCGTATGTCTTTCTCGGTAACCGCACCTCCCAGTACACGCAGATCGGGAACGCGGTTCCTCCTTTCTTGGCCGCTCAGATTGCCGATGTCGTTGCGGACGTGATGGTGAAGGCGAGAGTTGCAGTTCACTCGTGAGCACTCGAGTAAGCGTTTGACGCTCATCGCTGAGGTGCGTGCGGAACGAGGCAATTCCATCGGCTGAGCGCGCTCGTGCGCCAGGTTGAGCAGCCGCTGCCGCACCGAGGCGCCGACGTTGCGCGGTCGGTCAGGCATCGCCGGTCAGCGCCATCACGTAAGGCTCGATTCCGGCCCAAACGCCGGCAGCTTTGGCCTCACGCGCAATCTCCGCGGGCGTTGCCTTCCGCCGCCGCAGCGCTTGGCGCAGGCCCTCGAGGGCAAGGGCATCGCCCACCGTTCGACGATAGCGGAACAGGTCGGCTACGGTCTTGGCAACGCCGAACACGGGCACGGTTGTACCGGCGATCTTCTTGTGCTCGACGCCGCGGTGTAGAAGCTCGTCGGAGAATCGGGCGACTCGGATCGGCGGGTAGCTGACGCGAGGGCGCCAGTCCTTGCGGCCGATGGCGATCCAGACCTTCGGCGGCATTTGGTCGGTCAGTCCGTGGAAGGCCAGCGCAGATGCCAGGCAGATGATGCCCCTCGGCACGAGCCGCGCCGCTTCAGCTAGCGATTGCTGGGGATCGAGCTTGGCGTCGGGCAGTTGGTACAGGCCACGAGCAAGACGCACGACCTCACCGGCACGCTCCATGCGGCCCACCGTGGTGGCGGTGATGCCCGCCTCGCTGAACTCAGCCAGCCGCGTCATGCCCCGCCGCCTGAGCAGAGCCAGCGCCTGGGCGCGTTGCGTGAAGATCTCAGAGTCGGACATGTTGTGACTCCTCGGGTGAATCAACGAATTGTCCGAGGTTTTATACCACTCCGCGGCGCTTGCGAGCAACTTGGATGCAGCGAAGCTCGCCGACCCCGTCGCGTATTGCGTACTTCAATGCATCGCCGGGGCCCGACCCGCGGCCCCGGCGAGATGCCATCGGACTACCGATCACGCGGTCTTCGTCAGCGCTTCAGCGATCGCCTTGCCGACCAGGCCACCGGAAGCCGGGTTCTGGCCGGTGATGAGGCGGCCGTCGACAACGAGCTTGGGCTGCCACACGTCCGCCGCTTCGTAGCGCGCACCTTCCGAACGCAACGCGCTTTCGAGGTCGAACGGCACGTCGGGCCTGGCGTAACCATCTTCCTCAGCGGTCGAGAATGACGTGAGCTTGCGGCCGCGCACCAGCGGTGTGCCGTCGTCGAGCGTCACGCCCAGGAAGGCGGAGGGTCCATGGCACACGGCGGCCACGATCCGCTCGGCGTTCCAGGCGCGGCGCACGGCGTTCTGCACCTCCGGGTTACGGGTGATGTCGACCATCGGGCCCAACCCACCGGGGAAGAAGATCGCATCGTAGTCGAGCACATCCACCTCCGACAGCTTGCGGCTGTGCGCCAGGCGACGATAGGCCTTGCTCTGCAGAAAGGCAGTCTGCTCGGGGTCGTTGGCATCGAAGCCGTCTTCCGGTGGCTTGCCGCCCTGCAGGGATGCGAATTCCACTGCGATGCCCGCCTTGTCGAGCGCCTCGAACGGGTGGGCGATCTCGGGGAAGAAGAAGCCCGTGGCGCGATCGCGCGGGCCGATCTTGGCTGCGTTTGTCACAACGAACAGAACATACGGGACGCTCATGATTTTCTCCTTTCGTGTCGAAATCCCGAATGGCTTCGGGCTGGTTGAACGATAAGGAGAGTCCGGCTGGTCGAGTAGCCGTGCCCGGATTGACAGATTGGAAAACGGAACAAGACAATCGGCCCATGAATCAAGACACGTCGATTCTCGACGAACTGCGGGCCATGGCGGTGTTCGCCATGGTGGTGCGCAGCGGCAGCTTTGCCGCCGCCGCCCGCACGCTGGGGCTCTCCCGCGCCGTGGTGAGCCACCACGTCCGCACGCTCGAGATCAAGCTCGGCGTGCCGCTGGCCCAACGCAGCACACGCAGCTTCAGCCTCACGCCTGCGGGCGAGGCGTTCCGCGTGCATTGCGAGCGTTTGCTCGAAGAAGCGTCCGACGGTCTCCGCGGCATGGAACTGCTGCGCAGCGAACCGCGCGGTGAAGTGCGACTCACGTGCTCCCACCATTTCGGCCACAAGCGCATCCTGCCGGCGCTGTTGACGTTCCGGCGGCGCTATCCGGCCATCCGTCTGCATGTGGCCATGGGTGACGCCAACGTCGATCTGGTGCAGAAGGGCATCGAGCTCGCCGTGCGGGCGGGGCCACTGCCGGATTCCGACATGGTCGCTCAGCTACTCGTGCGCGAGGCGACGATGCTGTGTGCTTCGCCGGCCTACCTGCGTCGCCATGGCACGCCGAAGACGGTTGCCGATCTGACGCAGCAACGCTGGGTGGTGTATCCGCCCGGCCAGCGCGCGGTCACCGTGCACACAGAAGGGCGCAGCATCGAGGTGCCGGTGCAGGGTGACGTCGTCACCGACAGCGCCGCGTCGCGGCTGGCCTTCGTGCTGGCCGGTGAAGGCATCGCGCGGCTGCCGGCCTACGACGCCGCCACGCCACTCGCCGCCGGCGAACTCGTGCGCCTGGTGCCAGAGGTCGAAACCACCCCGCTGGAGATCTTCCTGCTGCACTCGAAGCGCATCGGACCCAGCGCCCGACTGCTGCGGGATTTCCTGCTGACCACGGCGCGAGAGCTGGGGCGGTAGGCCGGACTAAGCCGATCGACTACCGCCAGAAAAAAGTTGGCGGCCTGGAGAAAAATGAAAATAAATCCAATTTTCGTCGATATCATGCAATTATCGGCTTTGTTTTCGCCACGAAAACCGCCATGCTCCTCGAATTCCGAGTCCGCAATTTCCGTTCGATCCGCGACGAGCAGGCTTTCAGTCTGGTCGCGGCCTCTGCCGACAAGGAGCTGGCCGGCACGCATTTGGCGCCCACCGGCCTGAAGCCCCTGCCGGCCGCTGTCCGTTCTTCGGTGGTCTACGGGCCCAGACCATTAGCGGCAAGAGCACGTTGCTCTTCGCGATCAATTACCTGCGCGCCATGGTGGCCGAATCAGCCACGGTGGTGCAGCCGGGGCAGACCTTCAACGTTCAGCCGTTCCGGTTGGATCCTCGTTCGGCAGGCGAGCCCACCGAGTTCGAGATCAGCTTCCTGGTAGATGGCGTGCGCCATCAATACCGGTTTGCGATGACGGCGCAGCGCATCGTCAGCGAGCAACTGATGGTGTGGCGCACCAGCCAGCGAAGCCAGTTGTTCAGTCGGCAGCCCAATGCTGCAGGCGATGGCTCCGAGTACGAATTCAGCGCTTACCTGACTGGACCACGCAAACTGTGGCAGGAAAGCACTCGCCCCAACGCATTGTTCCTGTCGACGGCCGCCCAACTGAACAGCGAGTTGTTGGGGCCTGTGCATCAGTGGCTGGTGCAGAACCTTGTGATGCTGCCGGCCGGTGCCGCCTTCGACCCTGCGTTCACCACCGCGCTGCTGGAGAGCGTCGAAGGGCGAGCTGCCGTTCGCGACTTTCTGGTAACGGCCGATATCTCCATCGCAGACGTGCTGGCTGTGCCACGCAAGGGACTTCGCGGGCAGATCCTGTTCCAGCCTGGCGGCGTCGCCCAGGCGCAGCAAGAAGAAGGCGAGTTTCTGTTTCCGGTCTTCGAGCACCGCACGGAACGCGGCACCGCGAAGTTCGACCTGCACGAGGAGTCGGAGGGAACCCAACGCCTGTTCAGCCTCGCCGCACCGGTGCTCGACGCGCTGAAGAATGGCCGTGTGTTGATTGTGGATGAACTCGATCGCAGCCTGCACACGTTGCTGGTGCGTAGACTGATCGGCCTGTTCCACGACGCTGTTTTGAATCCTCATGGCGCCCAGCTCATTTTCAGCACCCATGACACATCGCTGCTGGACCACACGCTGTTCCGCCGCGATCAGATCTGGTTCACCGAGAAGGACGAGAGCCAGGCCACACGCGTCTATCCGCTCACCGGCTTCAGTCCGCGCAAGCACGAGGCCTGGGAGCGCGGCTATCTGATGGGCCGATACGGCGCTGTGCCCATGTTCCGCGAGCTTCCGGAATCGGCCGCGTCGGCAGGCACGCCACCGATGTCAACGCCGACGACGGGTTCCACGGTCGCCGCCTGAATACGGCTACCCTATGGGCAAGGACGATCAGCCCAAGCATCGACAGATCGCGCGAGACCTACGCCGCCGCACGGCCCAGCGCCAACCGGCTGACCGGCTGCTCATCGTGTGCGAGGGCGAGAAAACCGAACCGCGGTACTTGAACGAAATTCGCCAATCACTGCGACTTTCGTCGGCAAACGTACAAGTCCGGCCGGCCACGTGGGGCACGGCGCCGATGCAGGTCGTCGAATACGCCGAGACGCTGTTCTCGAAAGGCGATCGATCCTTGGGTGTCGCCGCCCGCAGCTTCGATCGAATCGTCGCCGTGTTCGATCGGGACGATCACCCCTCCTATCACGCTGCGCTCGACAAGGCGGCTGCTCTGAACGGACGGATGACGAATGACGAGAAAGTCCGCGTTCCGTTCGATGCGGTCGCGTCCGTCCCCTGTTTCGAGTTGTGGCTGTTGCTGCATTTCGAAGAGGTGCTCGCCCCGCTCCATCGCGACGCAGTTTTGCAACGGCTGCGAGCGCATCTTCCGAACTACGAGAAGGGGCAGCCTGGTCTCTGGCGCTCGACGAAGGACGTCGTCGCGACCGCGATGCAGCGAGCCAATGCGCTGAAAGAAGCGGGCCACACGGCCCGCGACGGCCAGGCGCCCTTCACCGGAATGCACGGGTTGGTCGATCGGCTGCTGCACCTGAAGGATCAACCGCGGTAGAGCGGATCCGGGAGCGAGCTTTCGCTTCCCCACCTTGGCGACCCACGGCCATCTGCGGCATATTCCGCATCGCGCCGCTCGAAGTCTCGCGCCCGCCCACCCCGTTTCAAGCCGCCGACATCATGATGATGTGAAACCCCGCGCGGCTGTACTTCCAGAAAAGCGACATGCAAGAAGACCTTGGCAGTTCCTTGCCGCACGAGGCGCACTTCCTTCCGGACGGAACACCCACGGGGCCGCTGCTGCGCGACCACGATTGGGCAGCATCGAAGCTCGGGCACCCAACCCAGTGGCCACGACCCCTGCGGGCGACGGCAACGCTGATGCTGGACTCTCCCGTGGCCATGTGGCTCGGCTGGGGAGCCGAGCTGAACATGGTCTACAACGCACCCTACGCGCAGCTCCTCGGCGACAAACATCCCGGAGCGCTGGGTGCACCTCTGCGGGAGGTGTGGTCCGAGATCTGGCCGGACGTGGACGCTCTGGTGGCCGCCACGTTGTCGGGGCAGGCGCTGTTTCGCGAAGACATGCCGCTGCAGGTGAATCGGCAGGGTCGTGACGAGCAGGCGTGGTTCACGTTCTCGTATTCGCCGCTGCGTGACGACAGCGGAGCCATCCGGGGTCTGATCTGCACCGCCTGGGAGACGACCCACAAGGTTCTGGCCATCCGCCGGATAGCCGAAAGCGAGTCGCGTCTGAAGGCGCTCGCGCTCGCCAGCACCAACGTGATCTATCGGATGAGCGCGGACTGGAACCGCATGCTCGAACTGAACGGCCAGGGTTTCGTGGCCGACACGACAGCGCCGAGCACGTCCTGGGCGGACAACTACATCCACCCGGACGATCGCCCGATAGTGGATGCCGCCATTCAGCATGCCATCCGGACGCGAAGCAAGTTCGAACTCGAACACCGCGTGACCCGCATGGACGGCACCCTCGGCTGGACGCTGTCGCGAGCGATCCCCGTGCTCGATGAGACCGGCAGCATCGTCGAGTGGCTCGGCACGGCCACGGACATCACGAGCCGCCGCGCAGCACAGCAAGCGCTGGAGGAAACCAATCGCAGCCTCGAATTGCGCCTCGAAGAAGCCGTGGCGGAGCGGAAGCTTTTCGCCACGATCGTCGACTCGACCGACGCCATGGTGCAGGTGGCGGATCTCGATGGCCGTTGCGTTGCACTGAACCGCGCGGCGCGCAGCGGGCTGGCAGCGGTATATGGCGTCGAGCCGCGGATCGGCGACAACGTTCTGCAGCGTCTCGGCCCGGCCGACAACGGCGCCTGGGCGGCCGCGTGGCGCGCCGCACTGGAGGGCAAGGAATCCACCACGCTGGTTCCGTCGAGTAACCCGGACCGACGAACAAGCACCTACGAAGTCCGCTTCAGCAATCTGCGCGACGGCGCCGGGCACGCCATCGGCGGATACCTGATCGCCACCGACGTCACGGCCCGGCTCGACGAGCAACGGCGCCTGACGGAAGCCGAATCGGCGTTGCGTCATGCCACGCAACGGGAAACCGAAGAGCGCTATCGGTTGGCGGTGCTGGCGACCAACGACGCCATCTGGGACTGGCGACTCGCCGATGCCCACGTCGTGTGGAACAAGGCTCTGACAACACTGTTCGGGCATGACCACGATCAGACGAGCGCCGACTGGTGGCTCGAACACATCCACCCGGACGACCGCTCCCGCGTCGAAGCGAGCATCCATGCCGTCATCGACGGGGGCGGAACCGCGTGGTCGGAGGAGTATCGCTTTCGCCGCGCGGATGGCAGCTACGCGGATATCTTCGACCGCGGAACGGTACTGCGGGACGACCGCGGCCACGCGCTGCGAATGATCGGCGCCATGCTCGATCTCACCGAGCGCAAGACGGCAGCGGCGGCGCTGCGCGAAAGCGAACGGAAGTTCCGGACGCTGTTCGATTCGATCGACGAGGGCTTCTGCGTCATCGAGTTCCTCGACGGTCCGCACGGTCCGCTGAGCGACTACGTGCACGTCTCGGCGAACCCCGCCTACACGGCCAACGCCGGCATCCCCGATGTCGTCGGCCAGCGCGTGCGCGACATGGTTCCC
>JAHCKV010000040.1 GCA_026125595.1 Burkholderiales bacterium
AAGATGCCGGTCCGTTTCACGCCCTTCGGACCGCGCGAGAAGATCGCGTCCTGGGTCAGGCCTGCGACGGCGGTCAGCTCGACCTGTGTGTACGTTGCGACGGCGTCGTAGCCGGCGTCGTAGGCCATGTTGACGTCGAACGGACTGGCCTGCGCGGCCGGTGTGAACAGGTGCAGGATGAAGGGCTTTTCCATGGCGACGGGTTCCGGTGAGGCGTTCGGGGTCAGGCGGTCCGGTTCGCGGACTCGTCCGGATCATGGATATCGACGGCATCCACCGGGACAGCCGGTCTGGTCTCGGCGGTGTGGCCTTCGTTGCGGCCGCGGGTGATCGCGAACCGCAGCGCGGTGTGATGGGCGAATCGCTGCCGTGCCTCGGCGACCAGCGCGTGGGCCCGGACTTCGGAATCGATGATGGCGAACCCGGTCGGCCCCCACGACGTCTGTCCGATGCCGGCGATGTCGCGGGATTCGATCCACGCGAGTACTTCAGCCACGGCGGGGCTGGCGAACCGGCCACCCTGGGCGATCGCGAAATGGTCGCCGACGCTGCGCTGGATGTCGCCGATGGCGGCACCGAAGCGTGGACAATCGGTTTCCACGAGCGCCGGCATCGCTGCCATCAGCACCAGATGCGCGAGACGGGCCGCATCGGACTGCGGGAACGCCCGCAGTCGCTGGAAGGCTTCGCGTTCCGATTCACCGTGCAGCCCGCGTGCAGTGCCGTCGAACACGAGCAGCACGCGCCACGCGGGCGGGAACGGCAGTCGCGCCACCAATGGTGGATAGCCGCCGCCCGGTGCCCGGCCGCCATCGACGACGAAGCCGCCTTCGCAAAATGCGCCGATGCCGATGCCGGAACGGGCACCTCGATCGAGCCGGGTTGCGAGGTCGCCGGGAACGAACGGGATGCCGAACAGCAGTCCGAACGCGCGACCGATCGCGAACGCCATCTGCGTGCCGGAGCCGAGGCCCACGTGCTCCGGAATGCTGCGGTGGATCTGCAGCCGGACACCGTCGGGTGGGTCGTAGTCGTCGAGCAGGCGGCGCAGATGCGCCAGTGCGCGATCGGCGCCAGGCCCTTCGGCGTCGATGCCGGTGCCGCGGTGCATTTCCACCACGGTCTGAAAATCCGCGAGCGTGAGGCCAAGACTGCCGAACCGGCGGCCGAGACTGCCGCTCACGTCGATGAAGCCCAGATGCAGCCGCGCCGGCGCTTCGACCCGGACGGATGCGATGCGGGGCGGCGCGCCCGGCGTCATGGTGCGCGTCGATCGCCCAGCGGACGCCAGCGGGAGTCGGGCATCTTCATGGAGCCGAGTGTGCCACAAGCGGTTGCCCCATCGCGGCCTCGCCGGTCACGACCCGGCGATCGCTGGTAAGCTGCCAGCGCTTCCGTATCTCCGAACGGAGCCGCACCGCGCCGCACCATGTCTCCCGCCCGCACCACCACGTGTCCTTTCTGCGGTCTCCTGTGCGACGACCTCGAGGTCGATCCCGCCGACGCGAAGCGGGCGCCGCGCAACGCCTGCGCGCGCGGGCGCGACGCGTATGAATCGCTCGCGGCGGTCGATGGGCCACCGCAGGTGGCAGGGCGCGCGGTGGGTCTCGACGCGGCGCTCGATGCAGCGGCGGCGTTGCTGCGGCCGCTGCGACGTCCGCTGATCGGCGGACTCGACGTCGACATCGCCGGCATGCGGGCAATTCTCGCGCTGGCGCGGCACCTCGGCGCCGTGGTGGACCACGTCAGCGCCGCCAAACAACGCAATCTGCGGGCGCTGCAGGAGTTCGGTGCGATCACCACCACGTTTTCGGAGGTTCGCAACCGGGCCGATCTGCTGCTGCTCGTCGGCGATGGGTGGCATCGACGCTTCCCGCGCTTCATCGAGCGGATCGTGGCGGTGGACTCCGATCTGTTCGGCCCGCCATCACGTCGCCGCATCGTGACGTTGAACCCGATCGGGCGCGACACGAAAGCGGCCTTGCCGCAGGACGCGCTGCACCTGGCGCTCGACGTGGTGCCCGAGCAGTTGCCCGTGCTGATCGGCATGCTGACGGCGATGGTCGACGACCGCCCGGTGGATCCGCGGCGCAGCGGGGCCGTTGCGCCGGCGCTGCTCGAGCGTTGCGTCGCGTGGATGCGCGAAGCGCGCTACGGCGTTGTCGTGTGGACGGCCGCCGATCTCGAAGGGTCCCACGCCGAACTGACGGTGCAGGCGATCACACGCTGCATCCGCGTGCTCAACGGCGCCACGCGATTTGCGGCGATGCCGCTGGCGGGGACGGATGGCGACCTGACGGCCAACGCGGTGCAGACGTGGCAATCCGGCGTGGGTCTGCCGGCCTGCTACGGCGACGGCCGCGTCGTCGCCGATCCGGAACGTTTCGCGTCGCCGGCGGTGCTGGCCCGGGGCGAGGCCGATGCGTTGATCTGGGTGTCGAGTCTCGGCCAGGCGGCGATACCGGCGTTCGATGCCGGGCCCACGATCGTGTTCGGCCGTGCCGACCGCGTGTTCGATCGCTCGCCCGACGTCTTCGTGCCGGTCGCGACACCGGGTGTCGACGCCGCTGGTCATCTGGTGCGCGGTGACAAGGTGGTGACGTTGCGGCTGCCCGCGGTCCGCGCGTCGGACCGGCCGTCGGTCGCGACCGCGCTGCGAGGGCTGCTCGATCGGTTGGGGCCACCGTGCTGACCAGACTCGAAGGCGTGCGGATCATCGATCCGGCCCATCGTGCCGGCGGTGCGGTGCGCGATCTGTACTTCCGTGATCGGACGATCGTCGCGGCGCCGCGTGACGATGAACCGGTGGACCGGACGTGGGATTGCCGCGGCATGATCGCGATGGCGGGCGCCATCGATCTGCATACCCACATCGGTGGCGGCAAGGTGAACCTCGCCCGCGCGCTGCTGCCGGAGTTCGCCGCCGCGGCGCCGGTGCCGGCGACGGATCGATGCGCGCCGTGCACCGCGGGACCGGCACCTTCGGCGCTGGCCACCGGCTATCGCTACGCCGCAATGGGCTACACCGCGTGTTTCGAACCGGCGATGCTGCCGGTCAACGCACGGCAGGCGCATTTCGAGATGGGCGACACGCCGATCGTCGACAAGGGCGCCTACGCCCTGCTGGGCAACGACGATTTTCTGCTGCGGCTGCTGGCCGGCGGTGCGGAGCGCCAGGAGATCGCCGACTATGTCGGCTGGACGCTGCACGCGACGCAGGCGATGGCGATCAAGGTCGTGAATGCCGGTGGCATCAGCGCGTTCAAGTTCAACCAGCGCAGTCTCGATGTCGACGAAGCGCACGTGCACTACGGCATCACGCCGCGTCGCGTGATTGCGGCGCTGGCCCGGGCGGTCCACGATCTGGGCGTGCCGCATCCGCTGCACGTGCACTGTTCCAACCTCGGGGTACCCGGCAATGTCGACAGCACGCTGGCGACCATCGAAGCCGCGGAAGGCCTGCCGATCCATCTGACCCATCTGCAGTTCCACAGCTACGGAAGCGAGGGCGACCGCAAGTTCTCGTCGGCGGCGGCGCGGGTCGCCGAGGTCGTCAACGCTTCGCCGCATGTCACTGTCGATGTCGGGCAGATCATGTTCGGCCAGACGGTGACCTGTTCCGGCGACAGCATGATGCAGCACCGGAATGCACGGCACGGCCGGCCGCCGAAATGGATCGTGATGGATATCGAATGCGATGCCGGCTGCGGCGTCGTGCCGTTCCGCTATCGCGACCGTGATTTCGTCAACGCGCTGCAATGGGCCATCGGGCTGGAGCTGTTCCTGCTGGTGGAAGATCCGTGGCGTATCTTCCTGACCACCGATCATCCGAACGGCGGACCGTTCTGGAGCTATCCGCACCTGATCAAGCTGCTGATGGACCGCAGCTTCCGCAACGACGTGCTGGCGCGGATTCATCCGGACGCAGCGGCGCTGTCGAATCTGCGCAGCATCACGCGCGAGTACACGCTGGACGAGATCGCGACCATGACCCGTGCCGCACCGGCGCAGATTCTGGGGCTGACGGACCGCGGCCACCTGGGTGTCGGCGCCGCCGCGGACATCGTCGTGTACGAACCGCATCCGGATCCGGAGGTGATGTTCGCCGCGCCACGCCACGTGTTCAAGGACGGTGTGCTGGTCGCCGAACGTGGCGAGATCCGTGCCGTGACGCGCGGCAGCCTGCATACCGTGAAGCCCGACTTCGACCGCGGCATCGAGCGCAAGCTGGAGCCGTGGTTCGCGCGTTACCAGACGCAGTCGATGCACAGCTTCGTGATCGGCGACGACGAGGTCTGCGAATGCGGCCACAGCGCCCGACTGATTGCCCACCGGTGTGTGCGCCATGGCTGAAGCGCTGGTGCTGGACGGCGTTGCCATCGAAGACACCTTCGCCGAAGCGTTCGGCATGCGGGCGACGCGTTTGGTGGTGACGGCCGCGTCGCCGACGTGGGCACGGCACGCGGCGCAGACGTTTACGGGCTTCGCAACTTCGGTGATCGCCTGCGGCTGCGAAGCGGCGATCGAGCGCGAGCTGCAGCCCGGCGAAACACCGGACGGACGGCCCGGCGTGTCGATTCTGCTGTTCGCCCTGTCGGCGAAGGATCTGCAGAAACAGCTCGACCGTCGGACCGGACAGTGCATCCTGACCTGTCCGACGACTGCAGCCTACGGCGGCATCGCGGCCGACGCCGCGAAGGAATGGCTGGGACTGGGTCGGTCGTTGCGCTACTTCGGCGACGGCTGGCAGATCGCGAAACGGATCGCGGGCCGTCGCTACTGGCGCGTGCCGGTGATGGACGGGGAATTCCTGTGCGAGGACACCGTGGCCACGATCAAGGCGATCGGTGGCGGCAACTTCCTGATCGTCGCGCGGGATCAGTCCGCGGCATTGGCGGCAGCGGAGCGGGCGGTCGCCGCGATCGAGCCGCTGTGGAACGTGATCCTGCCGTTTCCCGGCGGCGTCGTGCGGTCCGGTTCAAAGGTCGGTTCGAAGTATCGCGTGTTGCCCGCTTCCACCAACGATGCCTATTGCCCGACGCTGGTGGGGCTCGTCCCGACGAAGCTGCCGCCGGGGGCCGGGGCGGTGCTCGAGCTGGTGATCGACGGGCTCGATGCCGACAGCATCGCGTTGGCGATGGCCGAGGGCATCCGGGCCGCGTGCCGCGACGGGACGCGCCGCGGCGTGCTCGCGATCACGGCCGGCAACTACGGCGGCAAGCTGGGGCCCCATCATTTTCATCTGCACCGGATTCTCGGAGCGCTGCCGTGACCGGCCTGACGTTCGAGCTGCGGTCCGTGCCACCGGGCATTGTCGACGGATCGGTGCTGCAGCCGGCGGCGCTGGCCGGAAAGTCCCGCGCCGAGATCGAGCGCCTGCCGCTGGCGGCATGGAACGAGACCCTCGTGGTCGCCGATCTGTTCGCGCTGAAGGGGCGCGATGCGCAGCACGTCACGATCCACGGCGCGTGCGACCGCTTCGAGCGCCTCGGGGCCGGACTCGACGGCGGCACGTTGACGGTGGTCGGCGGCGTGGGCCGCTATGCAGGCGAAGGGATGCGGCGGGGCACGTTGATCATCGACGGCCCGGCGGCCAGTCACGTCGGCGCCGGCATGCGCGGCGGCCTGATCGACGTGACCGGAGATGCCGGCGACTTCGCGGGTTCCGCGCGTCCGGGCGCGATGGCCGGCATGGCCGGCGGCACGCTGCGGATCCGGGGCGATGCCGGTGACCGTGCGGGCGACCGCATGCGTCGCGGCACGCTCATCGTCGAAGGCGCCGTCGGCGGCTGGTGCGTGTCCCGGATGATTGCCGGGACCGCGCTGGTGCTGGGCGCCGTGGGTCCGCACCCCGGCCATCAGATGCGCCGTGGCACGTTGCTGCTCGACGCGCCCGGCTGCGAATTGCTGCCGACCTTCAACCCGAATGGTCGGCACGATCTGCTGGCGATCCGGCTGCTGCTGGATTCGCTCGCGGCGCACGGCCCCGGGGTCGCCGACTATGGTCGGCGTGCGATCGGCGGTCTGGATCGCTGGCTCGGCGATCTCGCCGCCGGCGGACAGGGCGAAATCTTCGTCGCGCGATCGTGAGCGCGCTCAGCGCTTGCGCCGGGTTTCGTAGCCGACGATGCAGTCGCCGTGGGCTTCGAGCTTCTCGATGCGCAGATGCAGGCCGCGGACCTGCGTGAAACCGAAGCACAGTTCGACGATGCGGTCGGCCAGCGTTTCGAGCAGGTTGATGTGACCGGCGCCGACCAGATCGAGGATGCCCTGCCGCAGCCGGTCGTAGTCGAGCACGCTGTCGAGGCGATCGATCCGTTCGATGGGCAGCGCCAGGTCGACGGTCAGGTTGAAGCGCAGATTCTGCGTACGGCCATGCTCGTGGTCATAGACGCCGATGTGCGCGGGCACGAGCAGATCGCGCAGGAACAAGGCATGTCGTTCGCGCTCGTCGTCGTGGCTCCAGACCAGCGGATGCAGGTGGTGCAGGGGTTCGTGCATGTCCATTCGGAAATCCGGAGTCGCCGGGGTGCGCGAGCGGATGCTACACCACGGGAGTGTGCGGTAAAGTCGGTTCCTGGGCCGACGCCACTTCGCGCGGTCTTCGCCACAGGAGCGTGTGCCATGGAGCGTTCGAAGCAGATTGCCTTTTCCGAAGACGAGATCCGGGCGCGCCTCGAGCACGAGCTGCCGCAGTGGTATCTGGAGAACGGCTGGCTGCGGCGCCGCTACCGGACCGAAGGCTGGAAAGGCACGCTGATGGTGATCAACGCGGTCGCGCATCTGGCCGAAGCGGCCTGGCACCATCCGGACATCACGGCGTCGTACGCGTTCGTGATCGTCAAGCTGCAGAGCCACGACGCGAAGGGCATCACCGAGAAGGATTTCGAGCTGGCCCGCAAGATCGAGGATGTCGTGCACTGGCAGCCGGCGAAGGCGGGCGGTGCCCTGACGGGCACGCCGGCCGACGATCCGCGCTTCCGCTACATCAAGTACGACTACTGAGCGCGGGACCCGATTCTTCGTGACGCGTCCCGAGCGCCGCCGCCTCGCGTGGGGTCTGACCGGTTCCGGCCACTTCCTGCGGGAATGCCTGGAGCTTGCGCGGGAGTTGCGCGACGTCGATTTCTTCCTGACGAAGGCGGCCGAGGAAGTGCTGCACATGTACGGCCACCGCGTGGAGGGATTGCGCGAAGGCTTTCGCGTGTTTCGCGACACGACCGCGAGCGCGGCGCCGGTCGGGTTGTTCTATCACGGCCACTATCACACGGTGATCGTCGCGCCGGCGACGTCGAACACCGTGGCGAAGTGCGTCGCCGGCATCTCCGACACGCTGGTCACCAACATCTTCGCGCAGGCCGGCAAGGTACGCGTGCCGTCCATCGTGTTTGCGTGCGACACGGCGCCGGAGATGCAAACCGAATCGCCGAAGGAATGGGTGACGGTCTATCCGCGGCCCGTGGATCTGGAAGCCACCGCGCGGTTGAAGGCGTTCCCGTCGGTGTCGGTCGTCGAGACGCTGGATCAGTTGCGCGACGCGATCCGGCAGCGGATGGCGGAGCTCGACGCGCAGCCGGACGCGGTGGTCTCCGAACCTGCCGCCGAATGAATCCGAAGGCGGTCGCGTTCGCATGCCCATGACCGCACGCGGTCCGGAACATCTACTGTTTCTGACCGGCAAGCTGGCCCGACCGAGCCTGCGTCGCGTGCTGGAATCGATGGCGCCGACGCCATTCACATGGGACATCCACGAACTGGGATTGAGTGTCGCGGCGCTGATGACGGCCGACATGATCGGACGCCGGTTGCCGGATTCGAAAGGCGCCGATCGTGTCGTGGTGCCCGGGCGATGCCGTGGCGATCTCGTTGCGTTGTCACAGCGGCTCGGTGTGCCGGTCGTGCGAGGCCCGGAGGAGCTGGCGGACCTGCCGCGCTTCTTCGGTCGCGCCGCGAAGCCGCGCGATCTGTCGCGATACGAGACGCTGATCTTCGCGGAGATCGTGGAGGCATCGCAGCTCGACATCGACGCGATCGCGGCACGGGCGCAGTCGCTGGTGGCGGACGGGGCCGACGTGATCGATCTCGGCTGTCTGCCGGCGACGCCGTTTCCGCATCTGGAAGAAGCCGTGCAGCACTTGCGCGCCGGCGGTTACCGGGTCAGCGTGGATTCACTGGATCGCGACGAGCTGCTGCGCGGCGGCCGGGCCGGTGCCGACTATCTGCTGAGCCTGCACGAGGACAGCCTCGATATCGCCGATGCGGTCGCGTCGACACCGGTGGTGATCCCGCGGGAACCCGGGGATCTCGTGTCGTTGCAACGGGCGATGGACGCGCTGGACCGGCGCGGCCGTCGCTATCTGGCCGACCCGATCCTCGATCCGATCCACTTCGGTTTCACCGAATCGATCGCGCGCTACCATGCGCTGCGGCGAGCGCGACCCGATGCACCGATCCTGATGGGCATCGGCAACGTGACCGAGCTGACCCATGCCGACACGATGGGCATGAACGCCTTGCTGTTCGGCATCGCGTCCGAGTTGCGGATTGCGGCGGTTCTGGTGGTGCAGGTCAGCGAGCATGCGCGTTCGGTGGTGCGCGAAGCCGATCAGGCGCGTCGCATCATGTTCGCCGCCCGGGCCGAAGACGCGTTGCCGAAAGACATCGCCGATACGCTGATGGCTTTGCACGAAAAGCGACCCCATCCCCATCGCTCGGCGGACATCGACGAGATCGCCGCCGCCGTGCGTGATCCGAATTTTCGCGTGATGCTCGCGGCGGATGGCGTGCACGTCTTCAATCGCGATGGACACCATCGCGGCATCGACCCGTTCGATTTCTGGCCGCGACTCGGACTGGAGGACGACGCGGGCCACGCGTTCTACCTCGGTGTCGAACTGGGGCGTGCGCAGATCGCGTGGCAGCTGGGCAAGCGCTACACCCAGGACGAGGAACTGCGTTGGGGTGCGGCCCTGCCGCGGGCTGCGGACGATCTGCTGCAACAGAAGGCGGCGGGCAGCACGATGACCCATGTTGCTCGCCATCGTCGGGACGTGAAGGAAGAACCATGATCTTCGAGACCGTCGTCACGACCTGCGCCGCCGACGGCGCCGTGCACATCGCACCGATGGGCATTCGCGAGGAGGCGGGCATCGTCGTGCTGTCGCCGTTCCGGCCGTCCACGACGCTGGACAACATCGAGGCGACACGGTGCGCCGTCGTGAACATCGTCGACGACGTGCGGATTTTCGCCGGCTGTCTGACGGGCCGCCGCGACTGGCCCGTGGTGCCGTGCGATGCGGTTCCCGGTGTCCGGTTGCGCGCGGCGCTGGGTCACCGCGAGTTGCGTCTGTCGCGGATCGAAGACGATGGGCAGCGTCCCCGCCTGCATTGCACGATCGTCGCGGAACACACGCATCGGGCGTTTCGCGGTTTCAACCGGGCCCAGGCGGCGGTCGTGGAAGCGGCGGTGCTGGTGAGTCGATTGCACCTGCTGCCACGTGACAAGATCGAACGGGAGTTCGAGTACCTGGCGATCGCGATCGACAAGACTGCCGGACCCCATGAGCGAGAAGCCTGGGAATGGCTGCTCGCGACCGTCGAATCGTTCTTCGCCGCATCGCGAACACCTGTTCGGTGATGCGCTGAAGCATCGGGATTCCCCATCGCGCGGCGCGTCCACGCCGCGATCCGACTTCTGTTTCACGTCCGTTTGCCGCAGCGCGGCGACCCTCGCGGGATTCGTGTTTTCCCGTCATATAAGGGAAAAACACACCGCACTGCGTCATCCAAGTTCATTGACGGTCGCGGGAACGCTGTGCTCTGATCGTCTCCACTTCTTCCTGGAAAAGGTGTCTTTACCGCCGTCGAGGAAGAAGCGTCGGCGGTTCGTTCATTGCGCTCGAGAAGCACTGCAGCAAGCAGTCATCACGACAAGTTGTAGCAGCTGAAACAAAAGCTGCCGGGTGTGACACGTCTCAAATCGTAGCCCGGACCGTGTCAACGACCAGACAACATTGGAGGATGCAATGAAGCATGCGGTCCGTCTGGTAGTAGCCGGAGTCCTGGGGATCACCCCGCTCCTGGCGTCTGCAAACGCGGAAGTCGAACAGCTCACTTCCGATCCGAAGAACTGGGCGATGCAGGCTGGCGACATGTACAACCAGCGCTATAGCAAGCTCAAGCAGGTCAATGCCGACAACGTCAAGAAGTTGCAGGTCGCGTGGATGTTCTCCACCGGCGTGCTGCGCGGCCATGAGGGTTCGCCGCTGGTGATCGGCGACATGATGTATCTGCACTCACCGTTTCCGAACAAGGTTTTCGCGCTGGATCTGAACACGCAGAAGCTGATGTGGAAGTACGAGCCGAAACAGGACCCGGCCGTGATTCCGCAGATGTGCTGCGACACGGTCAACCGTGGACTCGCGTATGCCGACGGCAAGATCTTCCTGCAGCAGGCGGACAGCATGCTGGTCGCGCTCGACGCGAAGAGCGGCAAGGTCGTCTGGTCGGTGAAGAACGGTGATCCCAAGCTCGGTGCGGTGAATACCAACGCGCCGCACATCTTCAAGGACAAGGTCATCACCGGCATCAGCGGCGGCGAATGGGGCGTGCGCGGTTTCCTGGCGGCCTACAACATCAAGGACGGCAAGCTCGCGTGGAAGGGATACAGCGTCGGACCGGACGACGAGATGCTGGTCGATCCGAACACGACGACGACGTGGAAGGACGGCAAGGTGCAGCCGGTGGGCAAGGATTCCTCGGTCAAGACATGGCAGGGCGACCAATGGAAGCTGGGTGGCGGCACGACGTGGGGTTGGTACAGCTACGACAAGGCGCTGAACCTGATGTACTACGGCACCGGCAACCCCGGTACGTGGAATCCGGCGCAACGCCCCGGTGACAACCGCTGGACCATGGCCATCTGGGCACGGGACGTCGACACCGGCAAGGTGAAATGGGTCTACCAGATGACCCCCTACGACGAGTGGGACTTCGACGGTATCAACGAGATGATCCTGGCCGACTTTCCGATCGACGGGAAGATGACCAAGGCGCTCGTCCACTTCGACCGCAACGGCTTCGGCTACACCCTCGATCGCACGAACGGCGCATTGCTGGTCGCGCAGAAGTTCGATCCGGCGGTGAACTGGGCCACGCATGTCGACATGCAGAGCGGCCGGCCGCAGGTCGTATCGAAGTACAGCACGGCCCACAACGGTCCTGACGTGAACACCAAGGGGGTTTGTCCCGCGGCGCTGGGCACGAAGGATCAGCAGCCCGCCGCCTATTCGCCGGACACGAAGCTGTTCTATGTGCCGACGAATCACGTGTGCATGGACTACGAGCCGTTCGGGGTCGAGTACACCGCCGGGCAACCATTCGTGGGCGCGACGCTGTCGATGTATCCGGCGCCGGGCAGCCACGGTGGCATGGGCAACTTCATCGCGTGGGATGCCGCCAAGGGCAAGATCGTCTACTCCATTCCCGAGAAGTTCTCGGTGTGGAGTGGCGCCCTTGCGACGGCCGGCAATCTGGTGTTCTACGGGACGTTGGAGGGCTATCTGAAGGCGATCCGCAAGACCGACGGCAAGGAGTTGTGGAAGTTCAAGACGCCCTCCGGAATCATCGGCAACGTGTTCACCTATGAACACAAGGGCAAGCAATACGTCGGTGTCTATTCCGGCATCGGTGGCTGGGCCGGCATCGGCATGGCCGCCGGGCTGGAGAAGGACCAGGACGGCCTGGGGGCTGTCGGTGGCTATCGGGAACTGCAGCAGTACACGGATCTCGGTGGTTCGCTGACGGTGTTCGCGATTCCGGACCAGTAAGTCGGCCCGGCGTTCGCGAAGTGCTTGGGGGTGCCGTGCGCCGTGTGGGCGGCGCGCGGCACCCGGTTCCTTGCTTCCCAGGAGAGTCATTCCATGAGGGTGAAGTGGTGGTTGCACGCCGCGCTGCTGGCGTTGTCGGCAGGGGTTGCGGTGGAAGGTGCGCGGGCCGGTGACCCGGTGAAGACCGATCTCTATACCGTGACTGACGGCTACAAGGTGGATCCGGAGACCATGAAGGGTTTCCGCGCGTGGCGGGCCGCGGCCTGCGATCGATGTCACGGTGCCAACCAGGAGGGCCTGGTCGGCCCTTCGCTGATCGAAAGCCTGAAGACCCTGTCGAAGGAGGATTTCAAGAACACCGTCACCGAAGGCCGGCTCGAGAAGGGGATGGTGGCGTTCAAGACCAGCAAGCAGGTCATGGACAATCTCGATCACCTGTACGCCTATCTCAAAGGCCGCTCGGACGGGGCCATCACGCGCGCGAAGGTCGAGGAGATGAAGCCATGAGAACGCGGCATCTCATGGTGCTGCTGCTGGCCGTGGCGATGCCGTTGTCCGCCGTGCCGGCGCGGGCCGACGAGCCCGTGCCGCGCAAGGCTTTCCGGGTCTGCAGCGATCCGTCGAATCTGCCGTTTTCGGATCGCGCGGGCGATGGGTACGAGAACCGCATCGCAGAACTGTTTGCGCAGTCGTTGCAGTTGCCGGTGGAGTATTTCTTCCTCGCGCAGCGGATGAATTTCGTTCGCAACAGCCTGCGGTTCAAGCTGCCCGGCGAAGATTTTCCGTGCGACATCATCATGGGTGTGCCGGAAGGCTTCGGTCAGGTGGCCACCACCCACGCGTACTTCCGGTCCACGCACACGCTGGTGTACGTGAAAGGGCGTCGGCTCGATGGCGTGCGGTCGGTCGCCGACTTCCTCGCGCTCGGCGAGTCCTTGCGGTCGATGCGCATCGGTGTCTACGACCGCTCGCCGGCTTCCGAATGGCTGGCGCGTCACGGCCTGGTGGATTCCGGCATTCCGTACCGGATGCTGAACGCCGATCCGGACTTCCATCCGAGCCAGATTCTGGAGCGCGACCTCGTCGATGGCACGCTCGATGCTGCCATCGTCTGGGGGCCCGTAGCCGGATACGCCGCAAAGCGCATCACGGGGGCCGAGTTGGTGGTCATTGCCATGCCGTCCGAACCTGGAGTCCGATTCGACTTCGCGGTTGCCATGGGTGTCCGCCATGGCGAAACCGACTGGAAGGCGCAGATTGATGCGCTCATCACCGCGAATGAAGCAAGAATCACCGAGATCCTGGACGAATACGGCATTCCAAGAGTGGCGGAGGGCGGCGCGGCACTGCGCTGATCGAACCCATGCGACCGCGCTGGCCCTGCTGCTGTGCTGCTCCGCTTCGGTGCATGCCGACGGGCCGAGCCTCGCGGAATCCGCCGCCAAGGTGTTCAAAGTGCAAACGGTCCGCGACCGAGGCGGCGCCGGCTACGGCAGCGGTGTGCTGGTCGGCCACGAACTCGTGGTCACCAATTGCCACGTCACGCGGGACGCCGTCGAAGTCCGGATTCTGCAGGGTGCCGACCAATGGGTCGCGACGCTGCAACTGGCGATGCCGCAGCGCGATGTCTGCCTGCTGCGGGTGCCGGGGGTGCCGGGCGAGCCCGTCCCCGTTGCGGGCACGGTGGGTCTGCGTCCCGGGGATGCCGTCGCCGCCGTCGGCTACAACTTCGGGCTCGGACGGCAGATTTCCCGCGGCACCGTGGTGGCGACGCACCCCTTCGATGGCGGCCGCGTGATGCAGACCGACACGGCATTCACCGGCGGCGCCAGCGGCGGCGCGCTGTTCGATGCCGAAGGGCGTCTCGTCTCGCTGCTGACGTTCCGTTTGCCGGTGCGGGGTGCGTATTTCTTCTCGGTGCCGGCCGAGTGGCTCGACGCAGCGCAATCCGGCGCGCTGGATTTCGTGCCGGTCGGCCCGATGCCGGGCGCGCGGTCGTTCTGGGAATCGCCGGCGGCCCAGTGGCCGTACTTCCTTCAGGCGGCGTCGCTGGAAGCTGCGCGCGACTGGCCCGGGCTGGTCGACCTCACCGGCCATTGGTTGCAGGCTGAACCGGACAACGATGCGGCCCGCATGTTCCAGGAGCGGGCGCGCATGGAATGGCGGCCGTGACGGGTTGCCGCCGGATCCTGTCGCTGCTGGTCTTCGGTGCGATGATCGGTCCGGCTGCGGCGGCCGACGGATATCCCGTCGCCGAGATCGTG
>JAHCKV010000400.1 GCA_026125595.1 Burkholderiales bacterium
CAGACTTTCTCGGACGCCAGGCGTCCCGTTGCGTTCCCCGAAAGCCCGCCAGTTCCGCATCCGTCGTTGAGATGCGTCAAGCGGATTTTCACGGCAACCGTTCTAAGATCGTGGCATCCCGATTCTCCACCAGGACCCGCCATGACGATTCCCGCCCGTTCCACGCTCCAGATCGACAACGATCGTGTCCGCGTCACCGAATGGCGGTTCGCACCCGGCGCCTCCACCGGCTACCACCGGCACGAGATGGAATACGTCGTGGTGCCGCTGGTAACCGGCCGCGTGCGGCTGGTGGAACCCGACGGGACGCGGGAAGTCGAGATGAAGGCCGGCGTGTCGTACACGAGGCCGGTGGGTGTCGAACACGACGTGATCAACATCAACGACTACGAGTACGCGTTCATCGAAGTCGAACTCAAGACCTGATGCCGATGGCGCCCGATCGAGACAAGTTCGCGGCGCTGCTCGCGTCGGCGCAGTCGCTGCCACCGATCGTGACCGCCGTCGCGCACCCGTGCGACAGCGCAGCGCTGCTGGGCGCCATGGATGCGATGGGCCACGGCTTGATCACGCCGATCCTCGTCGGCCCGGAAACACGCATCCGCGCTGCGGCGGAAGCCGCCGGCGCGACGCTCGACGGTATCGAGATCGTCTCGACACCGCACAGCCATGCGTCGGCCGCCGCCGCCGTGGCGCTGGTCCGCGAAGGCCGCGCGGACGCGCTGATGAAGGGCAGCCTGCACACCGACGAACTGATGTCCGCCGTCGTCGATCGCGCGCTCGGACTGCGCACCGCGCGACGGATCAGCCACTGCTTCGTGCTCGACGTACCGAGCTATCCGGAACTGCTGATCATCACGGATGCCGCCGTGAACATCGCACCGAACCTCGACGAGAAGAAGGACATCGTGCAGAACGCGATCGACCTCGGCCACGCGCTGGGGTTCGATGCAGTGCGCGTCGCGATCCTGTCGGCGATCGAGACCGTCAATCCGAAGGTGCCGTCGACGGTGGAAGCCGCGGCGCTGTGCAAGATGGCCGATCGTCGGCAGATCACCGGTGGCGTGCTCGATGGTCCGCTGGCATTCGACAACGCCATCAGCCTGCGGGCGGCCGCCATCAAGGAGATCGAATCTCCGGTGGCCGGGCGCGCCAACGTGCTGGTCGTGCCGGATCTGGAAGCGGGCAACATGCTGGCCAAAAGCCTCACCTTTCTGGCGGGTGCCGATGCCGCCGGTATCGTGCTGGGCGCGAAAGTGCCCGTGATGCTGACCAGCCGCGCCGACTCGCCGACGTCGCGTCGTGTCTCGTGTGCCGTGGCCGTCCGGCTGGTCGAGGCACGACGCGGCGCACCGCCGAAGAGCGTGTCCTGACGACCATGGCCGACGCCATCGCCGTGCTCAATGCCGGCTCTTCCAGCCTCAAGTTCTCGCTGTACCTGGACACCGGCGACGATCTCGAATGGCGGGTCAAAGGCAAGATCGACAACCTGCCGGGTGCAGGCCGTCTCCTGGCGACCGGCGCCGACGGCCGGGTCGTGGCCGAACGGCGGTGGACTGAAACCGTGCCGTTGAGTCGCGACGACGCGGTCGGCCATGTGATGGACCTGCTGAATCGCGCGACCGGACCGCATCCACTGCGCGCGATCGGCCACCGCGTCGTGCACGGCGGTCCGTCGTTCACGGCGCCGGTCCGGGTCGACACAGCGGTGCTCGCGCAGCTCGAACGACTGACGCCGCTGGCACTGCTGCACCAGCCCCACAACCTCGCGCCGATCCGCCCGCTGCTCGCGTCGGCGCCGCAGATGCTGCAGGTCGCCTGCTTCGACACGGCGTTCCACCGCACACAGCCCGATCTCGCGCAACGCTTCGGATTGCCGGAGCATTTCTGGGATGCGGGCGTGCGGCGTTACGGTTTCCACGGCCTGTCGTACGAATTCATCGCGTCCCGGCTGCCGCAGATCGACGCACGGGCCGCCACCGGCCGCACGATCGTGCTGCATCTGGGCAACGGCGCGAGCCTGTGCGCACTGCGCGACGGTCGGTCGGTCGCGACCAGCATGGGCTTCACCGCCCTCGACGGACTGATGATGGGCACGCGCAGCGGCTCCCTCGATCCGGGCCTGCTGCTCTACCTGCAGCGCGAGCGCGGCATGTCGGTGGATGCGCTGGAGCATCTGCTCTATCACGACGCCGGCCTCAAGGGCGTGTCGGGTATCTCGGGGGACATGCAGGTGCTGCGCGCGTCGGAAGATCCGCAGGCGAAGCTCGCGATCGACCTGTTCTGCTATCGCATCGCGCGGGAACTGGGATCGGCGGCGGCGGCACTGGGCGGCCTCGACGCGATCGTGTTCACGGCCGGCATCGGCGAACACCATCCGGCGATTCGGGCGCAGGTCTGCCGCGATGCCGCCTGGCTCGGCGTGACGCTCGACACGACGGCCAACGACAGCAATGCGACCCGCATCAGTACGGCCGATTCGTCGACCCATGCCTTCATGATCCGCACCGACGAGGAGATCATGATCGCGCAGCACGTGCGGACCCTGCTGCGGCAGGGCTGATGCCACCGTCGCCATCACCGTGACACGCGGGCTCCCGCAGCCGCATTCACGTCGTTATACTGCGGCGCTCATGGGGGTCATCACGGTCTTCAACCAGAAGGGCGGCGTCGGCAAGACGACGACGACCTTCAACCTCGCCGCCGCGCTCGCCCGGGCCGGCCGAACTCCCGTCGCCATCGACGGCGATCCGCAGGCCCATCTGTCGCTCGCGCTCGGCGTCAAAGACGTCCCCGGCAGCCAGAGCCTCTACGCGCTGTTCGACCAGAAAACGCCGCTGGGCATGCTGACGCGTGACGTCGAGCCGGGCCTGAAGCTGGTCCCGGCATCGCTCGATCTGTCGAAGATCGATTCGCTGTACGGATCGGATCCCGGCATCACGCGCCGTTTGTCGCAGGCCATCGCCGAAGCCGGCTGGAACGAGACGCCGCCGGTACTGATCGATTGCAGCCCGATGCTCGGCGTGCTGACGTTGAACGCGCTGATGGCGGCGGATCGCGTGCTGATTCCGCTGGCGGCCGATTTCCTGTCGCTGCAGGGTGTGTATCGCATCAACGCAGCGCTCGACGTGCTCGAGAAACGGACCGATCGCCGCTTCGTCCGCCGGGTCGTGGTCAGCCGCTACGACGCGCGCCGCCGCCTGTCGTTCCGGATCTACCAGGAGCTGAAGGCATCCTTCCCCGGCATCGTCTGCGACACCCGTATCCACGAGACCGTCTCGCTCGCCGAGAGTCCCATGCATGCCAAGGACATCTTCGCGTTCGCGCCGTCGAGTCAGGGGGCGGCCGATTTCCGGTTGCTGGTGCAGGAACTGGAGTCGGTCGGCTTCCTGTGACCGTCGGTGTACGTCGGGCGGTAGAATTCCGTTTCTATTCATTCGGAGAATTCCGCCATGCACCGCCTGATTCGAGCGCTCGCCTGTGCCGCGATCGTCGCGGTCGGCTCTGCCCGGGCCAACATGGGCGCGAACGACACGGCTTCGAGCAATCCCGACTTCGCCGCCGGCCGGCAGGCCATCGAAGCGCAGGATTGGCCGGGGGCCATCGCGGCGCTGAAGAAGGCCGTCGCCGCCGACCCGAACAACGCCGATGGCCACAACTGGCTCGGCTTCGCGTATCGCAAGTCCGGTAACTACGACGCCGCGTTTTCCGCGTACGCCGAAGCGCTGCGCCTCGAGCCGCGGCATCG
>JAHCKV010000401.1 GCA_026125595.1 Burkholderiales bacterium
TGCAGGGCGGGATGTACGAGGCGCTGCGCGACGAATCGGTCGCCGGCCTGCAGCGCATCGGCTTCGACGGCTACGCGATCGGCGGGCTATCGGTCGGCGAACCCAAGGAAGACATGCGCCGGATCCTCGCGCACACGGCGCCGCAACTGCCGGCAGATCGACCGCGCTACCTGATGGGTGTCGGTACGCCGGAAGACATCGTCGAAGCGGTGTCCATGGGCGTCGACATGCTCGACTGCGTGATGCCGACGCGCAACGCGCGCAATGGCTGGCTGTTCACGCGGCATGGCGTGGTGCGGCTGAAGAACGCGCAAGACCGCGAACGGCGCGATCCGCCGGACGCCGATTGCGGCTGCCACACGTGCCGCAACTTCAGCCTGTCGTACCTGCATCACCTGCATCGCACCCAGGAGATTCTCGGCGCGCGGCTCAACACCGTGCACAACCTGTTCTACTACCACGAGCTGATGGCGGGACTGCGTTCGGCGATCCGCGCCGGTACGCTCGACGCGTTCGTGCGGGATTTTCATGCGCAGCGAAGCGTTTCTTCAGAGGGGTAGCGTGCTACACTGCGCCCCTTTTTTGGGGGCCCTTGACGAGATCCAAGGGCCTGTTGCAGCGAAGCTTTTTCGAGGATTTCGATCGTGTTCGTGAGTCAAGCGTGGGCCCAGGCCGCCAGTGGCGGTCAGCCGGAGGGAATGGGATTGCTGCAGATCGCTCCCTTTGTGCTGATGTTCGTGGTGCTGTACTTCCTCATGATCCGCCCCCAGGCCAAGCGGGCCAAGGAGCACAAGAACATGCTCGCCGCGCTGCAGAAGGGCGATGAAGTCGTGGCCGGCGGCGGTGTGCTGGGCAAGGTCACGAAGGTGGGTGAAACCTACGTCTCGCTCGAGATCGCACCCAACACCGAAATCCAGGTCCAGCGTCCGTCGATCCAGCTGGTTCTTCCCAAAGGCACCATCCGCAAGGCGGACTGACCGGCTCCGGCCGGCCGGTCCTGCCGTCCCAGGCGCACCATGAATCGCTATCCACTCTGGAAGTATCTGTTCATCGGCGCGGTGCTGCTTATCGGGCTGTTGTATGCGGTGCCGAATCTGTTCGGCGAAGTGCCGGCCGTGCAGGTGTCACCGGTCAAAGCCATTCTGAAGGTCGACTCGGCGTTGATGACGCGGGTCGACGAAGCACTCACCGCCGCCGGCATCGAATCCCGCGGCGCATCGATGGATCCGACCAGCATCCGCGTGCAACTGGCGGATCTCGACACGCAGAAGAAGGCGCAGGCCGCGATCCTGGAAGCGCTGAATCGCGACGATTACGTCGTCGCGTTGAACATGCAGCCGAATGTGCCGGGCTGGATGGCCGCCATCAACGCGCTGCCGATGTACCTCGGTCTCGATCTGCGGGGCGGCGTGCATTTCCTGCTGCAGGTCGACATGGACGGCGCGCTGGTCAAGGCCGCCGATCGTTACGCTGCCGACATCCGCCAGCTGCTGCGCGACAAGAACATCCGCTACGCCGGTGTGACGCGGGAAGGCAAGGCCGTGCAAGTGCGGTTCCGCGACGAGGAAACCCGGCAGAGCGCGGCGACGGCCATCGGTCGTGATCTGCCCGATCTGGTTGTCCGGCAACTGGGCTCCGGTACCGACCTGCTGCTCGTCGGCAATCTGAAACCCGAAGCCGAGAAGCGCATCGAGGATTTCGCGCTCCAGCAGAACATCACGACACTGCGCAATCGCGTCAACGAACTCGGTGTGTCGGAACCCATCGTGCAGCAGTCCGGCGCCGATCGCGTCGTCGTGCAATTGCCCGGCGTGCAGGACACCGCGAAGGCCAAGGAGATTCTCGGCCGCACCGCGACGCTGGAAGTGCGCATGGTCGACGAGGATCACAACGATCCGTCGTCGCTGCAGGCGGCAATGAGCGGTTCTCCGCCCTTCGGTTCGGAACTGTTGTACGAGCGTGGCGGTGTGCCGTTGATCCTGCGCAAGCAGGTCGTGTTGACGGGCGACAGTATTTCCGACGCGCAACCGGGGTTCGATCAATCGAGCGGCGAGCCGGCCGTGCACATCAATCTGGATGGCAAGGGCGCCCGCGTGTTCCAGCAGATCACGCGCGAGAACATCGGCAAGCGCATGGCCATGGTGCTGGTGGAGAAGGGCAAGGGCGAGATCGTCACCGCGCCGGTCATCCGCGCCGAAATCGGCGGCGGCCGCGTGCAGATCAGCGGCCGCATGACCACGCAGGAAGCCAAGGACGTCGCGCTGTTGTTGCGGGCCGGCGCGCTCGCCGCGCCGATGGAGATCGTCGAGGAACGCACCGTGGGCCCGAGCCTCGGGGCCGAGAACATCACGAAGGGCTGGAAGTCGCTGATGATCGGCTTCGGGTTGCTGACCGTGTTCATGGTCCTCTATTACGCGTTCTTCGGTGTGGTCTCCGTCGTGGCGTTGTCGGTGAACCTGATCCTGCTGGTCGCGCTGCTGTCGATGTTGCAGGCCACGCTGACGCTGCCCGGCATCGCCGCCATCGCACTGACGCTCGGCATGGCCATCGACGCGAACGTGCTGATCAACGAGCGGATCCGCGAAGAGCTGCGCAGCGGTACGACACCCCAGGCCGCCATCGCGGCCGGCTACGACCGCGCGTGGAACACGATCCTGGATTCCAACATCACGACCCTGATTGCCGGTATCGCGCTGTTCATGTTCGGCAGCGGTCCGGTGCGCGGGTTTGCGGTGGTGCACTGTCTCGGCATCCTGACATCGATGTTCAGCGCTGTGCTGGTGTCTCGCGCGATCGTGAATCTGATCTACGGCAGCCGCCGCAAGCTCGACAGCCTGCCCATCGGCAATACCGATTGGCACAAGCGCGGCAGCGCGACGCCGGCCTGATCGGGCCGGCATTCCCACCGACCGCATACCCAAGCCGCAGACCGGACTTCGACCGAGATGGAATTCTTCCGCATCCGCAAAGACATCCCGTTCATGCGCCACGCGCTGGCGTTCAACGTGATTTCGTTGATCACCTTCCTGCTGGCCGTGTTCTTCCTCGCGACGCGCGGGCTGCACTTGAGCGTCGAGTTCACCGGCGGCACCGTGATGGAGGTCGGCTATTCCCACACGGCCGATATCGACGGCATCCGGACCTTGCTCGAGCAGAACAACCTGTCGGAAGCGACGGTGCAGAACTTCGGCAGTTCCGAGACCGCCCTGGTGCGGTTGCCGACCAAGAAGGGTTTCACCGGATCCCAGTTGTCCGAGGAGGTCATGACGCTGCTGCGGAACGCCGATCCGTCGGTGGAACTGCGACGCGTGGACTTCGTCGGCTCCCAGGTCGGCAAGGAACTGGTCGAGAACGGTGCGATCGCGCTGTTGCTGGTCTGCGTCGGGATCGTGCTCTACCTGTGGCTACGGTTCGAATGGAAGTTCGGTCTGGCTGCGATCATCGCGAACATGCACGACGTGGTGATCATCCTGGGCTTCTTCGCGTTCTTCCAATGGGAGTTTTCGTTGCCGGTGCTGGCCGCGGTGCTCGCGGTGCTGGGCTACTCGGTCAACGAGTCGGTCGTGGTGTTCGACCGGATCCGCGAGAATTTCCGGAAGATGCGCAAGTCGTCGGTGGAAGAGGTGATCAACAACGCGATCACCCGCACCATGTCGCGGACCATCATCACGCACGGGTCGACGCAGTTGATGGTCACGTCGATCCTGATCTTCGGCGGCGACACGCTGTTCTACTT
>JAHCKV010000402.1 GCA_026125595.1 Burkholderiales bacterium
TAGAGGTTCGGGAACGGTCAAACCGGGAGAGGGCTTTCGGGCGGTCCGTGGGTACAATCCCCGGCTTTCCCGCCATCCTGTCGCCATGACCATCCGTACCCGTTTCGCCCCCAGCCCGACCGGCTACCTGCACATCGGCGGGGCTCGCACCGCACTGTTTTCCTGGGCGTTCGCCCGCCGCCACGGCGGCACGTTCATCCTGCGGATCGAGGACACCGACGTGGAGCGATCCACGGCGGCTTCCACCCAGGCCATCCTCGATGCGATGGACTGGCTCGGCCTCGACTACGACGAAGGGCCGTTCTACCAGATGCAGCGGCTGGAGCGGTATCGTGAAGTCGTGCGCATGTTGCTCGATCAGGGCAAGGCGTACCGCTGCTATGCATCGCGCGAAGAGCTGGACGAAATGCGCGAGGCCCAGCGCGCCCGCGGCGAGAAGCCCCGCTACGACGGCCGGTGGCGCCCGGAAAACGCCCACGGCAAGACACCGCCGGCAGGCGTCGAGCCGATCATCCGGTTTCGCAACCCCGATGATGGCGTCGTGACGTGGGACGATCTGGTCAAGGGCGAGATCTCGGTGGCCAACGCGGAACTGGACGATCTCGTGATCATGCGGGCCGACGGCGTGCCGACCTACAACTTCGGTGTCGTCGTCGACGACTGGGACATGGCCATGACCCACGTGATCCGGGGGGACGACCACGTCAACAACACACCGCGGCAGATCAACATCTACCACGCGTTGGGCGCCCCGGTGCCGCGCTTCGGCCACGTGCCGATGATTCTCGGCGAGGACGGCGAGCGGCTGTCGAAGCGGCATGGCGCCGTGGGCGTCATGCAGTATTTCGAAGAGGGATACCTGCCCGAAGCCGTGAACAACTATTTCGCGCGGCTCGGCTGGTCGCACGGCGACGACGAGATCTTTTCCATGGAGCAGTTCGTGGAATGGTTCGACCTCGCCCACATCAGCCGCAGCCCGGCGCGGTTCAGCACCGAGAAGCTGGTCTGGCTGAATGCGCACTACCTGAAGCTGGCCGACGATCAGCGGCTCGCGGCGCTGGTGCAGCCGTTCATGGTGCGGTTCGATTGCGACCCGGCGTCCGGGCCGCCGCTCGATCGTGTCGTCGCGCTGCTGAAGGACCGCGTCGGCACGATCGCGGAACTGGCGCAGTCGGCGATCTACTTCTATCGACGGCTGGAGGCATCCGAAGCGTTGCGGGAACAGCACTATTCGCTGGGTACCGGTGCGGCCATCGATGCGCTGCGCGCACGGCTGGGCGATGTCGAATGGAACCGGGAAGCGATCGGTACCACCATCAAGACCGTCGCCAAGGAACTCGGTCTGAAGATGCCGCGACTCGCGATGCCGCTGCGCGTGATCGTGACCGGCGAAGCCCAGACACCCGCCATCGACGCGGTGCTGGAACTGCTCGGTCGCGAAGAGACGCTGGCCCGGATCGACGCCGGCCGGTTGCGGGTGCCGGACTAGCCGGCGTTATCGGGCGCCGCCTGCGCGCGCGTCAGGCGCGCTCTGTCCACCGATCCAACGCCGTCAGCGCATCGTCGAAGCGATAGCTGTCCACTGCCGCGACGATCTCGTCCAGGATCGGGGCGTCCGCGCCGAGAGCGGCGGCGCGCAAAGGTTCGCACAAGCTCAACGCGTCGGGATCGGATTCGATCAGCAACGCGCGCAGCTTGTCGGTCACACGGCGCAATGTTGCCCGGTCCGCATCGGACGCGATCGACGATCGGGCGGTGGCCGGCCGCGCGGCAACGGGTGTCAGCGTTGCGAGCCCTGCGAGGACCGGTTCGAGTTCGTGGAGTACGCGGTCGAGCAAGGCCATCTTCAGGGCGTGCGGCGCATCACGATCGCAGGCCAGTTCCAGCTCGGTCGCGGCCTCGCAGACGGCGTTCGCGCCGATCGTGCCGGCGGTGCCGCGAAGCGTGTGCGCTAGCCGCGTCGCCAATGCCCGATCCCCGGCATCCGTCGCCGCGGTGAAGCTCCGGGCGAAATCCGCGTTGCCGGTGCCGAATTTCTCCAGCAGACCCCGATACAACGATGTCTTGTTCTGCGTACGACGCAGTCCGGCTGCAACGTCGATGCCGGGTAGCGGCGGTAGTTCCACGATGTCGCCGGGGACGGCGGGCGCGGCCGGCGGCGCAGGCGCGACGGCGTCGACGGCGCTTGCACGGCGGGCGCTGGGTTTGATCCATCGCGCCATGGTGGCGAACATCTCGTCGATGTCGATCGGTTTGGAGATGTGATCGTTCATGCCGACCGCCGCGACGCGCTCGCGATCACCGGTCATCGCGTTGGCCGTCATCGCCAGCACCGGCATCGCGGCCAGGCGGGTGTCGTCGCGAATGCGACGGGTCGCTTCGAAGCCGTCCATCACCGGCATCTGGCAGTCCATCAGGATTCCGTCGAAATCGATATCCTGCGCGAGCACGTCGAGAGCAGCCTGCCCGTGTTCGGCCACCACGACCTGCAGGCCCGCCTGATTCAGCAGGTCCACCGCGAGCTCCTGGTTCAACGCGTTGTCTTCGACCAGCAGCACCCGAGCACCGACCAGCGCTCGCTCTAACGAAGTCTTGGATTGCGGTCTGTCCGACGTTCCGGGAGCAGGGGTTTGCGGGGCCAGTACACCACCGATGGTTTCCAGCAGCGTCGAAGGCGTCAGCGGTTTGGTCAATACCGCCTGCAGGCGTACGCCGGCTGCCTGCGCGGTTTCCATCACGTCTTCCCGTGCATAGGCCGTCACCATGATCGTCGCGCGCGCGTGGGGAATATGCCGATTCTGCAGCCTGCGCAGCGCTTCCACGCCGCTGATGCCGGGCATCTTCCAGTCCACCAGCATCAACTCATAGGCGGCGCCATCCTGCGCTGCGTCGACGGCCATCTGCACCGCCACTTCACCGCTTTCGGCCAGTTCCACTCGCATGCCCATGTCGGACACCAGTGCAGCGGTGATTTCGCGTGCCATCTCGTTGTCGTCGACGACCAACGTGCGCATGCCCTTGAATTCGTGTGCCAGCGGCATCCGCGATGCGCTCGTTTCGGTGGCGGTCTGCCGCACCATCCGCAACGTGACATGGAAGCGTGAACCATGCCCCGGTGCGCTTTCCACCCAGATGCGACCCTGCATCAGTTCGACCAGGCGTCTCGAGATCGCGAGCCCCAGCCCGGTGCCGCCGTACTTGCGCGATGTCGACGTATCGGCCTGGGCGAACGATTCGAAGAGCTTCGCGCATTGGGCCTCCGTCATGCCGATGCCGCTGTCCTGCACGCAGAAGTGCAGATCCACATGGTCGTGTTCGCCGCCAATCTTACGTACCCGTACGATGATCTCGCCGTGCTCGGTGAATTTCACCGCGTTGTTGCCGAGATTGACCAGTATCTGTCCCAGTCGCAGCGGGTCGCCGATCAGTGCCGTCGGCACGTCGGACGGCACGTCGAAGATCAACTCCAGGTTCTTGTCGTCCGACTTGAGACTGATCTGGTTCGACAGATTGTCCAGTACGTCGTCGAGCCGGAACGGCACCTGTTCCAGAGTCAGCTTGCCCGCCTCGATCTTCGAGAAATCGAGGATGTCGTTGATGATGCCCAGCAGGCCCTTGGCCGAGCGGTTTACCTTGTCGACGTAGTTGCGCTGGCGCGGGTCCAGCCCGGTCTGCAGCGCCAGGTACGACATGCCGAGGATGGCGTTCATCGGCGTGCGGATCTC
>JAHCKV010000403.1 GCA_026125595.1 Burkholderiales bacterium
CCCGACCCGGCCCGCCGCGGTGAACGTCCGGTACTGGAGCCCGCTGCCGAGCGCGACCCAGGGACAGGCTGCCGAATGGCCAGACGGCGACACGCCACGCGTGTTCGCCTATCTGAAGGGAGACTACGGACCGGTCGACGCGATCCTGACGGCGCTGAAGACCGCACCGTTCCGGACCTTGGCCCACGTGCCGGGACTGGCGCCGGAAGTGGCGCGCCGGGTGTCCGGCGGCTCGCTGCGGATTGCGTCCGGCGCGGTCAACATGGTCGAGGTCGGCGCCCAGGCCGATGCGGTGCTGTGCAACGCCGGATCCGGCACCGTCTGCACGGTGTTGCGCCACGGTATCCCGAGCGTGCTGCTGCCGATGCATGCGGAGCAGTATCTGTTCGCTCGGCGCGTGGAGCAGATCGGCGCCGGCGTTCTGCTCGGCGAAGCGGATGCCCGCGGCAAGACGGTGCAGGCGGTCCAGCGGATCCTGAAGGAACCGGTGTTCCGGGCGCGGGCCCGGACGTTCGCCCAACGTCACGGGGCCGATGCGCAGCGCGACGTCGCCCGGGAAGTCGCGCTGCGAATGGAAGCGATGGCAAGCGGATGACGTGGCTTCCACTGGCCGGGTTCACGAATAGAATCGGGCGCTGCTTCGGGAATGGTCGAATGGATGTGGCAGGCAAGAAATGCGTTGGCCTTTGATGCAGGCGGAACCCGCGGCCCCGCCGCGGCGGAAGGTGGGACTCGCGCTGGGCAGCGGATCGGCCCGGGGGCTGGCGCACATCGGCGTGCTGCGCGCGCTGCGCGAAGCGAACATCGAAGCGGACCTGATCGCCGGCAGCAGCGTCGGCGCGCTCGTCGGCGCGGCCTACGCCTCCGGCAAACTCGAGCCGCTGGAGACTGCATTCCGCGGGTTCGACTGGAAGACCGTCGCTTTCCTGCTCGATCCGGTGTTTCCGCGCTCCGGATTGATCGACGGTCGCAAGATCGCGGCATTCGTGCGGACACACGTGCCGCCCGCCCGCATCGAAGAACTGCCGCTGCCGTTCCGTGCGGTCGCAACCGACATCATGACCGGCGACGAAGTGGCCATCGACGCCGGCGACATCATCGAAGCGGTGCGCGCGAGCATCGCGATTCCCGGCATCCTGACGCCCGTGCGCAGCAATGGTCGTGTGCTCGCCGACGGCGGACTCGTGAATCCGGTGCCCGTCAGCACCGCGCGTGCGATGGGAGCGGACATCGTGATTGCCGTGGACCTGAACCACGACGTCATCGCGCACCGCATGTCGCTATTGAAGCCGCCGCCGGACGCGAAGCCCAACGTCATGGCGCGGTTGCTCGATGGCATCAACGCCATCGACAATCCGGCGTTGGCGCAATTCAGGGCGTGGCTCCAACAGGAACCGCTGCCGGGCATTTTCGATGTGCTGGCGGCGTCGATCTACATCACGCAAGCGCGCATCACCGAAGCGAATCTGCGCTATTTCAAGCCGGACGTGCTGATTCAACCGCCGCTGGGCGGCGTGAAATTCCTCGAGTTCCACCGCGCCGAGGAAATCATCGAGATCGGCTATCGCGCGGCTTGCGAACAGCTCGAGGCGAGCGCGTTCGTGTTCGAGGAACCCCCCGCAACGCGCAAACGGTGGTGGCAATTCCGGTGATCCGGTCCGGCGACGAATCGCCGGACCGTCGACAGCGTCGCGACTACGCGATGCGGCGATGCGGGTCGTAGGCGGGACGATCCGCGTCGACCTTCTGCGGCTCTTCGACCGGATCGAAATCCTTCCAGTCGCCGTCCTTCCACTCGCCGCGCGTGCGCTCGATATCCTTCGCGCCGTGTCGTTCGAGTACTTCGACCGCCAGCGTCTCCGCTTCCGCGGTCATCGCGTGAACTGCGACCAGCATGCCGCCCTTGCGCCCGTGGGAGGGCGGATCTTCGTCGAGGTGGGCCTCCGGATCGGGTTTGCCCAGCTTCGACAACGTTCCCGCAAGCGAGCCGGTGTAGGCGCCGACCGCCACGATACCGAGCGCGATCGCCGGGCCCACCGCAGGAATCGCCAGCGACGCGGCCGCCGCCGCGGCGACACCCGCCGCGCCGCCGGCCACCGCACCCGTCACGGCGCCGTTGTCCGCTTGCGTGGCACTGGCATCTTCATCCTGATCGCCGCCGATCGGGAACTGCGCATGCTGCCCGCGCGGATTCACGAAGAACGTGGTGGAGTCCTGCTGGCTGAAGCCGGCGGCGTTCAACGCCGCGAGCGCGTCATTCGCCTGATCCTGCGTTTCGAAACGACCTGCAACGATGATGTTCATGGGCGGCCTCCGTGTTCGTGTAGTCCGGCTTGCATGGCCGGCAGACGACAACATCGTAGGAGCCGACGGGGAGGAAGTCGGTCGGACGGATGTCCGGAGGGCGTAGGACATTCGCGGGCATCGGGGTGCTGCGGATCGCTTTACCCCAGCGCCGCGGCGATCTCTTCGATCCCATCCAGCGCGCCGACGGCGAGGCCGATGCCGAAGCGCGGGTCGATCGCCCAGTCGACGGGATTGATGCGGATCATCGGCACGTCGCGCTGCTCGCCGAACCAGCGCACGGTCGGTACGGCCCGGCCGGCGCCGAGTTCGAGCACGACGGGACGGTGCACGTCGCCGAGCCATTCCAGCAGCGCCCGTTCCTGCAGTCGTGCACGCCGCTCGATCCAGCCGCCATCGCCGAACATCAGGATGTTCGGCCGCGCGAGTCCGCTGCAATGGGGGCAACCCGGCGGTGCCGATGTGATGCGGCATCGCGTCGCGTCGACTTCGGGGCGGAACCCGTCGGCCGGCCAGATGGCGTCGGTGCACGGCCGGAGGCACTGCAGGTGATGGATCGATCCGTGACATTCGGCGACGCGCTCCGGCGCGAAGCCGGATTTCTGGAAATGGCCGTCGACGTTGCTGGTGAACACGAACGCGCCGTGCGCCAGCTTCGCCGCGATCGCCAGGAGCTGCGCGAATCCGCGATGGGGTGTCGTGGCGCGATACAGGTTCAGCCGATGGCCGTAGAAACCCCACGCGAGTTTCGGGTCGGTCTCGAAAGTGCGCGGGCTCGCCACCGTCCGGAAGTCGAGTCGTGCGTGGGCGAGGGCCGGATAGGCGCGCCAGAAGCCTTCGTTGCCGCGGAAATCCGGCAGCCCCGAATCGACGCCCATGCCGGCGCCGGCGGTGACGAGCAGGCCGTCGGCGTCGGCGATGAGCCGTGCTGCTTCCTCATAGGGTGTCACCGCCGCCGCCCGGCTCGATCAGTACACCGATCGGCCACCGCTGATGTCGAACAGCTGGCCGGTCGAGAACGAGCATTCGTCGGAACACAGCCACGCGACCATCGCGGCGATCTCGTCGGTGCCGACGAAGCGGCCCTTGGGCACCTGCTCCAGCATCCATTTGACCTTGTCCGGTGTGAACTGGCGCAGGATGTCCGTGTCGGCGGGCGATGGTGTCACGCAGTTGACCATGATCTCGGTGTCGGCGAGTTCGCGGCCCATGGCCTTGGTCAGTGCGATGTCCGCGGCTTTCGATGCCCCGTAGGCCGAGAAATTCGGCGTGCCGTTCTTGCCGGCGATCGAGGCGATGTTGACGATGCGGCCCCAGTTGCGGGTGCGCATCGCCGGAATGAATTCGCGGCAGCACAGGAACGTGCCGGTGACGTTGACGTCCATCACGCGGCGGAACGTGGCGAGGTCGTAT
>JAHCKV010000404.1 GCA_026125595.1 Burkholderiales bacterium
GGCCGGCGTCAGGAACACCGCCCGGCCCGTCACCGCGTCGCGCACCGGCGCCAGCGCGCCGCCCTTGAAGCTGCCGAACTGGCTGCGCAGATGGAAGTCGTCGTTGCGGCCGTCGTCGGTCACATCGACATACCCCAGCGTGCCGCCGGCATCGACGAACTGCGGATCGGCGAAGAGACTGTTGCGGTCACCAAAGGTGGCGTTCTGCCACGCGGTCAGCCCGGTGCGATCGGCGCCCTGCCATGAACCCACGGCACCACTGCCGGTCACGAAGAACAGGTTGTAATCGGACTGGAAGCCGGACTGCGAATCGGCCGCCACCGAAATGCCGTCTCCGGTGCCGACACGGATGATGTTGTTGCGCAGCCGGTTGCTGCTGGAGTTGGACTGGATGCGCACCGCGTCGCCGACGGCGGCGACGATGGTGTTGTTGACGATCTGGCTGTTGCTGCCCACCAGGTAGACGCCGTACACGGCGCTGGCGTAGATCAGGTTGTTGCGCAGGATCGAATTGCCGCCGAGATTGAAATTGGTCTCGTTGGAGTAGACGACGTTGCGCTCGAAGGTGCCCGAACCGGTGATGCCGTAGCTGTCGTTGTCGTAGACGCGGTTCTCGGTCAGGTCGCCGCCGCCGGAAATGGAGATTCCGTCGTCGTTGCCGGACACCACGTTGCGGCTGGCCGAACCGCCACCGAACAGGCTGATGCCGGTGGCGCTACTGTTGGTCTGGTTCTGCACGGTGTTGCCGGCCACACGGGTGTTGTAGGCCGCCTGGATGCCGATCGCCCGGTTCTCGTAGACCGTGTTGCCGCGGCCCAGCGACAGATCCATCGCACCGACGATGGCCTCGGCGCCCGAGCCGCTGTTGTAGACCTGGATGCCCACGTTGTTGCGGAACGCGACGTTGGCCTCGATCCGCGCGCCGGCGCCGGGGTTGTTGACCACCAGGCCGACACTGCCGTTGTCGTAGACGGTGGAATCGCTGACCACCGCGACCGGACCGTTGATCTCGATGCCGTGGCTGGTATTGCCGTAGGCGGTTCCGCGAACGAAGGCGGCGATGGTGCCCGAGATGTAGATGCCGCGACCGGTGTTGTTGAACGCCGTCAGATCGCTGAACGTGGCGAACGGCGCGTTGGTTTCGATCCGGAATCCATCCTGCGCATGACCGGAGGCCGTCAGTCGCGACAGCGTCAGTCCGTCGCTGCCATTGCGCACCTCGAGCCCGCGCAACGCATCGCGCAACGTCAGGCCGGAGATGTTCATGTTGTCCGCATCGTCGAGCAGGATCACCGGCAGCGTGCGATTGCCGGGAATCGCCGGGAACAGCGCAGCGATCTTCGACACGTCCGCGGGGCCGCGCAGGATGAAACCTTCGTCCAGTCCGAGTCCCAGATCGGTGGTGCCGGAGATGGTCACCGAATCGATCATCGAATACTCGCCCGCGTCGACGTTGAGGATCGACGCCGCGCCGAGGTCGTAGGTCCGCAGCAGGTTGGTGACGTAGGGCTTCGGCGCGGTGGCCAGCTTGCCGGTGTGGCGGTTGTCGCCTGTGCCGCCCGGCGTGTATTCGTCGTTCGCGTTGGAGGCGTCGTCCACCCAGTACGTCGTGCCCGCCTCGGGCACCGCGAAGGTCTCCTGGCTGCGGTCGATGGCGATCGGCTGATTGACCAGCGACACCTGGATGCGCAGCCCGTAGGTGCCGAAGTCGAGTCCGTTCGACGACGGAATCCAGATGTGTTCGCCGTCGTCCGCGGTGGCCGCCGCGATCGTCGCGCGCAACGCCGGGCCGTCGGGACCGTCCTGGTACAGATCGATGCGCACCGGCGATTCGCCGGTGTTGCCGAAGCTGTCCCAGCGGATGGTCATCGGCTTGTCCTTCTCCAGATCCGCGTACAGATCCGGGTACCGCAGCGAGATGCGAGCACTGCCGGTGCGCGCCGCGTCGCCGTTGGTGTTGCCGTAGGCCCCGAGATCGGTGCCCTGGGCTTCGTCGCGCACGTAGACGAATGCGCGATCGAAGAACACGTCGGCGGTGGTGCCGGTTTCGCGGTCGGCCACGAAGCGGTAGACCACCTTGCGCGCCGTCACCGGAATCGCGACGCGGTCTCCGACCAATTCCCAGCGATCGGAAACGTTCGTCGCCTGGGCCGTCACCGGCGCACCGACGACGTTGTCGCCGGCATCGAGGAACGTGATGACGATCGAACCGCGATCCCGCACCGCTTCGCCGGCCACGCGGATGCGGCCGCCGAACACCAGTTCCAGATCCTGCGTATCGATGGCGGCACCGGTCACGCCGCCCTGCAGCAGACTCACGGTCTGCTGCGCAAAACCTTCCTCGATGGTGCCCGCGTAGAAATAGTTCGACCCTTCATGGGCGATCGGTGCCGCGGTCCGGACCACCGCGCCGACGCTCACTTGCGTCCAGCCCGTCAGGCCGTTCTCGAAGCCACCGTTGGCGAGCAGGTTGAGATAGTCCGACGGCACGCCCAGATCGGTCCGCGCGTCGCCATCGTCGATCCCGGGGCTGGTGAACCGCAGGCCCGCCGCCACCGGCAGCAACCGGAAGTCGTCCTGACCCCGGTTCACGAAGCGCGGCTCCGCCCACTGCGGATTGACATCGGTGCGGCCGATCGAGTGCAGATCGAAGCGCGCGATGTCGGCCTGCCAGTCGAGAATGTCGTTGAAATCCCGCGTCCAGTAGCCGATCTTGCCATTGCCGCTGGTGTAGAGATTGTTGTAGTCGCTGAAGAAACCGGCCTGGGAATCGTTGGCGACGTACAGGTCGTAGCCGTCTTCGGTCCACAGCACGTTGCCGCGGACGTCGACGTTCGAGCTGCCACCGGTCACGCGGATGATGTCGCCCGCCGGCGTGTACATCGTGTTGCTGACGATGCGCACGTCGTTGACGCCACCGACCGACACGGCGGTTCCGGAATTGCGATAGATCAGGTTGTGAATGATCGTCAGCCCGGTGCTGGCCGAGATGCCGGTCCCGTTGCCTTCGATGCGGTTGAACTGCACCGTGCCGGTGAATCCGGAAACGCCGGTGCCATTGCCTTCGATGCGATTGGCGGAATCCAGCTCGTCACCGCCCAGCACGCCGGAACCCGACACGCCGGTGCCGTTGTCGACGATGTGCTGCCCGCGCATGCGGGCAGCGATCAGCACCACGCCGGTATTGTTGTCGCGGATCTCGTTCGCCACACTGGCACCGACGAAGCCCAGCGCTCCGGCACCGGAAACCGTGCTGATGATGCCGTTGTCGTTGCCGAAGACGCGGTTGCCGATCAGTTCGGCACCGGCGTTGTAGGCCACACCGACATCGTTGCCCGTGATGTCGTTGTCGCGGATGGCGCCGGTGAAGGCGGCATCGATCTGCAGGCCGGTGAAGGGGCCATCGACCTGCAGGCCCATGGTGCCGGCCGCCAGCAGGTTGTGGGCGATCACGCCGGTGGCCGATGCGGCGATGCGCAGCGTGGCACCGGCGACGAAGCGGTTGTGCACGATCTGCACACCGTTGCCGCCCGTGACAGTTGCCGCAGCGTTGCGGAACTCGTTGTCGACCACGGTGAGATTGCCGACGGCACCCAGTTCGAGGCCGGCGTCGAAGCGCAACCGCTGCAGCACCCCGCCGACGCCCGCCTGCACCGTCACCGCGCTGGTGAACACCGCATCCTGGGTCGGCGCTCCGATGATCAGCACACCGCTG
>JAHCKV010000405.1 GCA_026125595.1 Burkholderiales bacterium
CCTGCACGCCCTCGTCCCATCCGGCGATCACCTGACGCATGCCGAGCCCGAACGCGAATGGATCATCGCGGTCCTTGCTGGAGTCGAACTTTCGGCCGTCGGTCAGCCAACCGGTGTAGTGCACCGTCACGTGCTGCCCCGCACTGGCCAGGTCGCCGGTGCCGACAGTGACTTCGTCGATGACGAGGCCGGACGGAGTGGTACTCGTAGTCATGGAATGCGCCTCCGGAAGTAGGGGGTGGGATTGTAGACGGCCGCACGACGCGGCGGCCGTTCGTGCACGAAAGGGCCTCGAACCGGTCAGAACGTCGGCAAATCCTGCAACGTCTGCCCCAATAGATCGCCCGGTGGCTCGAGGTCGATGCTCTCCATGCCGTTCTCGTAGACGACGACGCACACGCGGGGACCGGGAACCGTGCCCTCCATCGACGGGAAGATCGTCACCACCTCGTCCCCCGCCACGAGCGCATCGATGACCTGATCGACGGTCGCCTCGGCCGGCGGCGTCGCCCAGGCATTGTGCGGCGCACCGATACGTCCCCACTGCACATGGGTCACCCGATCTTCGGGGTCCAGCCGGACTGCGGTGATTCCATAGAGCGCCATATACCCTCCTGTCGGTGTCGGACCCGATAGCTGCATCGGCTCCACCGGACTGATGTTCCCCGCGCGTGCCCCTGGCCGCAATCGGACGTCGGCCTACGCGCAATCCGTGGGATATGGCCCAGTTTCCGCAGAAAACTACAGATTTCGCCGATGGTCACGATATAGCAATGAACCCACTGCTCACGGAGGCCCGATGAACTACGGCCATCGAATGGCGTTTCTCTATCACACGCACGAGGCGCTGCGACGTTGGCCCCGCGGTCCGAAGCGGCCACTGCTGCAGCGGGTGCTCTGGGGTCCGGTCATCGGCGCGGGGCTGCTCGCCTGCAGCGCGATCACGACGATCCTGATCGCAGGCTGGGCATTGCGGACCTGGCTTTGAGGCACCACCGACCCGCGACCGGAGCTCGTCAGGGTTCGTCGCGCCGGGATTGCAGCACCGGATCCGCGCCGCCTGGCGCTGGACGACCGAACCAGCGCCGCACCCGATGACCGAAATCGTCCAGATAGGTGAAGACGACCGGCACCACGAGCAAAGTCAGCAGCGTTGACGCCAGGACCCCACCGATCACCGCATGGGCCATGGGCGCCCGCTGCTCCGCGCCCTCGCCGAGGCCGAGCGCCAGCGGCAGCATCCCGAACACCATCGCGGCCGTCGTCATCAAGATGGGTCGCAGTCGCACCTGGGCCGACTCCAGGATCGCCTGGCTCCGCGGCACGCCGCGCGCCATGGCCTGGTTGACGAAATCGACCAGCAGGATCGCGTTCTTGGTCACCAGCCCCATCAGCATGATGAAACCGATGATCGAGAAGATGTTCAGCGTGCTGCGCCACAACAGCAACGCCGTCAGCACACCGATCAGCGATAGCGGCAGCGACACCATGATGGCGATCGGCTGCAGGAAGCTGCGGAACTGCGAGGCCAGGATCAGATAGATGAACACCACCGCCAGCAACAGCGCCTCGGCGGCGTAGCGCAGGGTCTCCGCCATGTCCTTGGTCGAACCGCCCAGCACGAACCGGTAACCGACCGGCAGTTCGACCGCCGCCAACCGCTGCGTCAGGTCACGCCCCACATCGCCCGCCGGACGCCCGTAGACGTTGGCAGACACCAGCACTTCCCGCTGCAGGTCCCGACGGTTGATCTGGGTCGGACCGAAGGTCGGCACGAACGCCGCGATCTGCCGCAACGGCACCATCTTCGGCACACCATCGGCCGTCGTCGCCTGACTGGCCACGTGCAAGCGGTCGAGGTCCGCCTGACTACGTCGTCCTTCCTGCGGCAAACGCACCCGCACCTCGTAGTTCTCGCCGTCCGGCGCCTTCCACGTACTCGCAGCTTCACCGGCGATCAGCGGCCGCAGCGCCGACGCGACCTGCGCGACGCCGACGCCGAGATCGCTGGCGGCCTCGCGATCGAGTCGCACCTCCAGCGTCGGTTTGGCGGCCTTCAACGACATTTCGATGTCCACCGGCCCGGGGATCTCGCGCAGGATTCCGGCGATCTGCTGCGCGATGCGGTCCAGCACCACGACGTCCTGTCCCTGCACGCTGACCTGCAGCGGCTTGCCGCTCGACACGGAGAAATACGGACCGACATACGTGATCTCGATACCGGCGATACGCAACAGCCGCTCGCGGAACGGATGGGCCAGCTGCTTCTGCGTCAACGTCCGCTCGTGCCGAGGTTTCAGCCGCACGAAGATGATCGAATAGTTCTTGCCCTGCACGAACCCCGTGTTGATCGTCGAGTACGTGTACGCCACCTCGGGAAACTCCCGCAGCGCCGCCTCGGCCTGCAGCACCTTGGTTTCGGTGAACTCGAGCGATGATCCGGAGGCGGTGTTCACGTGCACCAGGATCTCCGACAGATCGGCCTCCGGCACGAACTCGCTGCCGACCAGCCGGACCAGCGCGAAACTGCCGAAGAAACTGACCAGCGCGATGACGACCACCGTCTTGCGCCAGACCAGCGCCCACCGCACCAGCACCTGATAGAACCGGCTGATCGCCTGATACAGTTGTTCGAAGCGATCGAGCACCCACGCAATCGGGCCACGGCGCCGGGCGCCCATCGCGTCGGGGTCGTACCAGACGCTGGACAGCATCGGATCGAGCGTGAAACTGACCAGCATCGACAGCAGCACCGCGCACACCACCGTCATGCCGAACGGGTAGAAGAACCGTCCGATGATGCCGCCCATGAACGCCACCGGCACGAACACGGCGCAGATCGTGAAGGTCGTCGCGAGCACCGCCAGTCCGATCTCCTGGGTGCCGTCGAACGCGGCCTGCCGGTGGCTCTTGCCCATCAGCGTATGCCGGACGATGTTCTCGCGCACGACGATCGCATCGTCGATCAGCAGGCCGACACACAACGACATCGCCATCAGCGTCATCGTGTTCAGCGAATAGCCCAGCACCAGCATCGCCGTGAAGGTGCCGATCAACGCGATCGGCAGCGTGAGGCCGGTGATGATCGTGCTGCGCCAGGAGCGCAGGAACAGGAACACGATCAGCACCGTCAGCAGTCCACCCTCGACGATGGTCTGCCGCACGTTCGACACCGAATTGCGGATGCCCTCCGACGTATCGCGGACGATCGTGATCTGCACGTCGGGCGGCAGCATCGTGCGCAGCTCGTCGATCACCTCGCGTACACCCTGTACCACCTCGAGTGTGTTCGCGCTCTGCGCCTTCACGACATCCAGCGCCAGACCACGCCGGCCATCGACCAGCGCCGCGCTTTCCTCTTCTTCGTGACCGTCGATGACGTCAGCCACCTGCCACAGATAGATCGGGCTGTTGGCCCGCCGGGCGACGATGATGTCGCGGAACTGCTGCACCGACTGGATGCGGCCCTGCACCTTCACCAGACGTTCGGCTTCGCGCGCCGACAGCGCGCCGGCGGGGAGATCCTGGTTCTCGTCACGGATCGCGCGAATCACCTGATCGACACCGACGCCCAGCGACTCCATCTCGGACGGCTTCAGGACGATCTGCACTTCCCGCTTCGTGGCACCGACCAGCGTGACGCGCCCGACCCCTTGCGCGCTCTCGATGCGCTTCATTACCACTTGGTCGGCCAGCGTCGACAGTTCGCGCAGA
>JAHCKV010000406.1 GCA_026125595.1 Burkholderiales bacterium
CAGAACCAGAACATGCGGCAGCGGCGTGTGCGTGGCGAGGACAGTGGCCGTGTACGCCCCGCACCCGAAGAACGCGGCACCGGCGAAGTTCACGACACCGGCGTAGCCGAACTGCAACGTGAGGCCGATGCAGGCGGTCGCATACAACAACGCCGTGGCCAGCATCAGCAGCGCGAAATTGTCTTCGCGCAGCAATGCGCCCAGACCGGCAATCGTCGCGATCGCCAGGACAGCGACGACGGGGCGGTGGTTGACTGCGGCGGCAAGCGTTGTGCGGTCCCAGCCACGGCGCACGCTGATCAGCAGCGCGACGATGACCGCCGCCGTCAGTGCGACGATCTCCCACGGTTTTTCGGCGAGCAGCAGTCCGGCGATACCCCCGGCTGTCGCGACGGTGACGAGAATCAACGGCAGCATCAGACCCGCTCGGCGCTGGGTTCGGCGAGCAGTCCGGCGGGCCGCCACGCCACCAGCACGATCACCGCGGCGAATGCGAACACGTCTTTATAGGCGCTGGCGAACGGCAGTGCGACCGCGCCGATGGTCTGCAGGCCCGCGAACACGAATCCGCCGACGATCGCGCCACCGACGTTGCCCAGACCACCGATCACCGCGGCGGCAAAGCCGATGGCGCCAAGCGTCAATCCCAGCGAGAACGTGACTTCGCTGTAGTAGAGACCGTTCACGACCCCTGCAAGCGCGCCCAACGCCGAACCGAGCGCGAACGTGGCGAGCACGGTGGTGCGAAATGGAATGCCCAGCACGGATGCGGTTTCGGCGTCCTGCGCGACGGCACGCACGGCAAGACCGATGCGGGTGCGGGTCAACAGCAGGTGCACGGCGACGATGGCGACGATGCCGACGGCGAGCAGGATCAGCACGTCGTAGCGCAACGTGAGTGTTCCAAGCTCGACCGCTCCGTCGGGCAAGAGGCGTGGGAACGGCTTCGGATTCGACCCCTGCGGATAGAACACGCGGACCGCTTCGCGCAGCGCGGTGCCCGCCATCAGCGTGATCAGCAACACGTGCAGCGGCGGCGATTTCGCCAGCGGCAGCACCAGCATGCGGGCGACGAATGCGCCGAGCAATGCGGTAACCACGATCGCAGCAATCAGCGCACCCATCAGCAGGATCGGATCCGATGTGACGCCGGCGGCACCGAGACCGATGACGGCCGCCAGGGCCGTGAACGCGCCGAACATGACGACGTCGCCGTGGGAGAACTGGATCACGTCGAGCACGCCGAAGAACAACGTGAAACCGACCGCGACCAGCGCGTACACGACGCCCAGCATGAGGCCGTTCAGCAGATGCTGTGCGACGAGACCGGGATCCATCGCGGTTAGGTCAGGGTTTGGGCAGCGACCGCTTGCCGGTCGCGTACAGGCTGTCTTCCCACACGACCCACTTGCCGTCCTGCACGACGAACTTCGTGATCAGCGGCACCGCGTTCTGACGATGGTCGTCGAACGTGATCGGGCCGACGATGGACTCATGATCGCGGGTCTTGTTCAGCTCCGCGCGGACCTTGCGACGATCCGGGCCCACTTTTTCGATGGCATCCATGACCAGCACCGCCGCCGCGTACGCGAACGGTCCGTAGGACTCGGGCGGATCGGCGTATTTCTGCTTGTCGTACTGCTCGATGAACATCCGCCCGCCAGGCAGCTTCTCGGTGGGTGCCCCTTCGCGGAACGCCAGCGTCCCCTCGGCCAAGGGACCGAGACCTTCGATGTACGCGTCGGACACGATGCCGGATGTTCCCTCGAACACGGCCTTCACGCCCAGCTTGTCCATCTGGCTGCGGATCCGGACACCGAGCGGCGTCAGTCCGCCGAAGTAGATGACCTCGGGTTTCAGAGACTTGATCTTCGTCAGTTCGGCCGAAAAGTCCTGTTGTTCGGCCGTCACGCCGAACGTGCCGACGATCTCGCCACCGACCTTCGCGAGCTGCTCGGAAAAATAGCGATTGTGGCCCTTGCCGTAGTCGGTCGTGTCATGGATCACGGCCCAGCGCTTGTACTTGAGCCCGGCCATGAAGCGAGCCGCGGTCTCGTTCTGATTGATCATCGTACCGTTGACCCGATGGACTTCCTTGATATCGGCGGCATAGGTGACGTCGGGCAGCACCGCGCCCCAGACCACGACTGGCAGACTGAACTTGCGATAGACATCGACGGCTGCCATCGCGACGGCGGAGCAGTAGTGGGTGACACCGGCGATGATGGTCTTGTCGGTCGCCGCCTTGGTGGCGACCTGGACACCGATGTTCGGTTTGCACTCGTCATCGAGCACCTGCAGCTCATAGGTGTACTTCGCCTTCGGATCGGCATTGCGTACCCGGACCGCCAGATCGGCGGAATTGCGGGCACCGATGCCGTTGGCGGAGACACCGCCCGTCAGCGGGCCGATGAACACGATCCGGACCGTGTCCTTGGCAGCAACGGGCAGGGCAAGAAGGACAGCGGCCAGCGCGGCGGAGACGGCGACGACTTTCATGCGGAACTCCGGCTGATGACGAACGCGCGAAGTTAGGCGGTGCTCCGGCCCGTGTCAAACATCCGGGGGATGCCCAGCGCCGCGACCGAGACGGTCGTGCAGCTCCGGAACTGCAAAAGACAAAGGCAGCCGAAGCTGCCCTGGTCGTGCGGCGGAAAACCTTTCAGCGATTGCGCAACTTGCGGATCGCGGCCAACTGGGCGGCCAGTGTCGCGAGTTCGGATTCGACCGTGGCGATTTCAGCCTTGTCCTTCGCGTTGCGCAGCGTTTCTTCGGCCTGCCGCTTCGCTTCCAGCGCCTTCGCTTCGTCGAGATCGTGACCGCGGATGGCGGTATCGGCCAGCACGGTGATGACTTTCGGCTGCACTTCGAGATAGCCGCCGGCGACGAAGATCAGCTCTTCGGCAGCACCGCCCGCCGGCAGGATGCGCACGGCGCCGGCGTTGATGCGACTGATCAGCGGCGTGTGATGCGGGTAGATGCCGAGCTCGCCGGCTTCGCCCGGCAGTACGACGAAAGTCGCTTCGCCGGACCAGATCTGCTGTTCGGCGCTGACGACGTCGACGTGGATGGTATCTGCCATGTTCGTCCTGTGATCGGTGAACGGTGATTCGACCGGGCGCGAAACACCACGCCCGAACCCGTCACTGCATCGTCTTCGCCTTTTCGAACGCTTCCTCGATGCCGCCGACCATGTAGAAGGCCTGCTCCGGCAGGTGATCGCACTCGCCGTTGACGATCATCTTGAAGCCCTTGATGGTGTCGGCCAGCGGAACGATCTTGCCCGGCGAACCGGTGAACACTTCGGCGACGTTGAACGGCTGCGACAGGAACCGCTGGATCTTCCGTGCACGGGACACGGCCAGCTTGTCTTCCGGCGACAGTTCGTCCATGCCCAGAATCGCGATGATGTCGCGCAGTTCCTTGTAGCGCTGCAGTGTGGTCTGCACCGCACGGGTCGTGTTGTAGTGATCTTCGCCGATGATGTTCGGGTCGAGCTGACGCGACGTCGAATCGAGCGGATCGACCGCGGGGTAGATCCCGAGCGATGCGATATCGCGGGACAACACGACGGTGGCGTCCAAGTGCAGGAAGGTGGTCGCGGGCGACGGATCGGTCAAGTCATCGGCGGGCACGTACACGGCCTGGATCGACGTGATCGAACCGACCTTGGTGGACGTGATGCGCTCCTGCAGCTTGCCCATTTCTTCGGC
>JAHCKV010000407.1 GCA_026125595.1 Burkholderiales bacterium
AACCAGATGTCGTAGCAGATCGCCACCGCGATGCGCCCGGCTCCGATCCGGAACACCGGCATGCCGAGATTGCCCGGTTCGAAGAACAGGTTCTCGGCGCCCCACAGATGGTTCTTCCGATAGCGGCCGATGTAACCCTCCGGGCCGACGACGACAGCACTGTTGTACAGCGCGTCGCCATCGCGTTCCGAGATGCCGGCGACGATGACCGTGCCGTGGGCCTGTGCTGCGGCCATCCATGCCTGCGTGGTCGGACCATCCGGAATGGTCTCGGCGAGCGCGAAGGCTTCCTGGCGCGTCTCGAACACGTAGCCGGAGTTGCAGAGCTCCGGCAGCACCATCACCGTGGCGCCGGCGGCCGCGGCCGATGCGATCGCGTCGAGACTGCGGCGCACGTTGCCGGCCTTGTCGCCGACGATGGGTTCCAACTGCAGGCAGGCGACGCGGATCTGGGATTCGGGGAGGCTGGGCATGGACGGGCGGATCGGGTCGACGGGTGGGTTCGGCGATGGCGCAATAAGCAAGCCATCGCATCGGCGGTGAAATGGTCGGATAGCGCCGGGGAAACGATCGCGAATGGTGCGAGAAGCCGCGCCGTCGCACCCAACTCGTGCGGTCCGGCGCCCCCCGGGCGAATGATCGACACGTGATTCGTCTGGATCATGCCGTGCGATGTTGCGCCGCAACGAACGCGCACTAGATTTGCTTCATGGCGTTCGCAAGTCTCGCTTCTGGAGTCGAATCATGATCTACGTTCTGCTGCGCAATGTCCTTGTCGTTCTCTTCGCTGTCGCTGCCGTCGGCGCGTTGTCCCCGGCCAAGGCCGCTCCCCCGGAAGTCGCGACGCCCGTCGCTTCCCACCGCTGATCCCACTGCCGCGAGGGGTCGTCACCCGGCGATTCTCGCCTTCGCAGGCATCGCCCGGACGAAGGTCCGGGCCCGTCGACGTCCGACGCTCGCCGCAGCGCGCGCTGACGCCGACGTCATCGTCCGGCTGACCCTTTCGCGGGCGCATCCGGCGTAGCATCGTTTCATCCAGTTCCCGCAGAGGAACGTTCCGCCCGGTTCAACCTGGTTCGGAGGAGACGATGAAGCGGCTGGCGCTATTCAGCGGCATGGCGTTGCTATGGGTGTCGATCGCGATGGCGACGTCATCCGGCGACACGCTGCAATCGAACGATGTCAATGCGACACGTCGCTATACCCGCGCCGTGCTGGAACGCATCGTCGCCGACCAGGCATACCCGCGAGAGGCGCTGGATCGAGGCATTCAGGGTCAGGTGCTGATCACCGCGCGCATCGGCGTGGATGGGCAGATCAAGACGGCCCAGCTACGGGAGTCCAGCGGCAGCGAGGTGCTCGATCAGGCCGCGGTCCGGACGGTGCTGGCGGTTCGCAATCTGCCATCGCCACCATTCATGCTGCGCGGTCGTGAATTCACGCTCGGCGTGCCGATCATTTTCCGGATCGAGTGACCGTCGCCGCGCATTTCGGCGCGATCGGCGCGTGTCGATCGAACTGCGCGCTTCCCAGGAGAAACCGCAGTGCAAATCGATTTTCCTTGACCGCTTCCGAGGCCGTATGTATAAGCCGCCACGCGAGTGGTCGAGAAGTGAAGCAGGGCAGTCGATGCCGTTTGAACGGTGACCCCGGTCCGTGTCCTTCCCCGTCTTGATGTACCCGCAGTCGGGCCTTCGGGCCCAAATCTCTATCTTTGTAAGGAATGTACACGCATGAGTACCGGTACCGTGAAGTGGTTCAACGACACCAAGGGTTTTGGATTTATCAAGCCTGACGGTGGTGGCGAGGACCTCTTCGCCCATTTTTCGGCGATCCAGTCGAGCGGCTTCAAGACGCTGCGCGAAAACCAGAAGGTCGAGTTTGAAGTGACCACGGGCCCCAAGGGCAAGCAGGCCACCAACATCCGTCCGCTCGACTGAGCGTCGGACTCGGCATTGATTCAGGAAGCCCGGGAAACCGGGCTTTTTCGTTTCCGGTCACCCGGAAACGAAAAAGCCCCGCGCAAGGCGGGGCTTCGGGGCGCCGGACAGGCGTCCGGCGAGGGTCACTTCAGGCCCTGGGCCTTCCAGCGCTCGGCGTCGACAGCCGCCTGCTCCTTGGAAAACGACAACACCCAGTACAGGCAGCCGAGCACCATCAGCGCCGGGCCGGCCAGAAGAATCACATTCGCCATGTCTACAGCTCCTTGAGGTACGGTCGATGAACCGGTGCGGGCACGCCCCCGGGCGCCGGATCGACAGTCGATCCGGCCCGACCCGACAACCCCGGAGCCATTGACGGGCTCCTCGCACCAGCCCATAGGATAAATCGAGTTTCCGTTCGATGCACCGCCGCGGGACAATCGAGGCATTGCGATGACGGGAGCCGGTCCATGCCGTTCAACCAGCCGCTCGGCGGCAACGAGATGCCGCGGTTTGCCGGGCCGGCCACATTCATGCGGCTGCCGACGCAGGAGACCGCGGCCGGCCTGGACGTGGCCTTCGTCGGCATCCCGCTGGATGCCGGCACTTCCAACCGGCCCGGCGCCCGCTACGGCCCGCGCGGCATCCGCGCCGAGTCGGTGATGATCCGGCCGTACCACATGGCGTCGCGCGCGGCGCCGTTCGACAGCCTGCAGATGGCCGACATCGGCGACGTGCCGATCAACACCTACCACCTGCCGAAGACCATCGACATCATCGAGCGGTTCTACGACGACGTGCTGCGGCATTCGTGCCGGGTGCTGTCGATGGGCGGCGACCACGTCGTCACGCTGCCGGTGCTGCGGGCCCATGCGCGCTGCTACGGCAACGGGCGGATCGGCATCGTGCACGTGGACGCCCATGCGGACGTCAACGACGACATGTTCGGTGAGAAGATCACCCACGGCACCTGGCTGCGCCGGGCGGTCGAGGAGGGCCTCGTCGACCCCACGCGCTGCGTGCAGATCGGTCTGCGCGCCACCGGCTATGCAGCCGACGACTTCGACTGGTCGCGTCGGCAGGGCATCCGCGTGGTGCCGGCGGAAGACTGCTGGCACCGTTCGCTTGCCCCGCTGATGGACGAAGTGCGCGCCCAACTCGGCGCGGGGCCGGTGTACATCAGTTTCGACATCGATGGCCTCGATCCGGCCTACGCACCCGGCACCGGCACGCCGGAGTTCGCCGGGCTCACGACGATCCAGGGCTACGAAGTCGTCCGCGGCTGCTGGGGTCTCGACGTGATCGGCGGCGATCTGGTCGAAGTCTCGCCGCCCTACGACCCGTCGGGCAACACGGCGATGCTCGGTGCGAACCTGCTGTACGAGATGCTGTGCGTACTGCCGGGGGTGCAGCGGCGCGCCTGATTCATTTCACCGCGCAGGTGATCCACGTTTCGCCGGCCAGTCGGACCTTGCCGCGCCGCTGCGACTGCGCTTCGGCCGCCTCGGCGATTTCGCGGTCCACGGTCGGCCGGACCGTCTCCGGCAATCGTCCGTAGACGGTCGCGATGGGCCCCGCCATCTCGCGGACCCACGACCAGTACGCGGCCCCGTCGACCGTGTCGATCATCGGCACGCTCATCGTTTCGAGCGCGACGTCGCGGAAGCCGGCCTGGTCCAGCAGGCGGGTGATCCGATCGGCGTCGGCGAACGAATGGAGGCCGGGCGCGCCGTCGGGCGGGGTCGGAATGTCGATGTGGCGTTTCATCGCCGTGACGGGGATCG
>JAHCKV010000408.1 GCA_026125595.1 Burkholderiales bacterium
CGCCCGCGCCTACATCCGCATGGGGCTGGAGCGGCCCAATCACTACAGCCTCATGTTCATGACGCCGCTGATCGAGGCCGACAGCAGTCTCATGCAGGAGAAGATCGCGAATCCGGAGAACGACTCCTACCGGCTGTTCCGCAGCATCGTGGAGGACTGCGTCGGTGCCGGCGCGTTCAAGCCCGAACTGACCGATGCGGAGCTGCTGGCCCAGACCCTCTGGTCCGGGCTGCACGGGGTGCTGTCGCTGCACATCGCCATGGGCGATCACCCCTTCGTGGACTGGCGGCCCGTGGAGACGCGGGCCTGCTTCATGCACGACCTGATACTGCGCGGCATGCTGCGCGAGGGCGTGGCCTGTCCGCAGCTGGCGCTGGATCCGGCCCAGACCCCGCCGGCCTGAGGCCGGACCGGCGCGCGGCTCAGCGCGTCAGGCGCAGATACAGCGCCGGCAGCTTCTCCGGCAGCCGGTCGATGTGGTCCACCACCATGTAGTTGCGCTGGCCGAAGATGCGCTGCACGTATTCGTCGGCCTTCGGATCGACGCTCATGCAGTAGGTGAGGATGCCGGCCCGGCTCGCCTCCTCCACCGCCTTCTTCGCATCGAACTGCAGATACTTCGGATCGTGCACGTCGATGTCGTGGGGCTCGCCGTCGGTGATCAGCAGGATCAGCTTGCGATCCGCCGGACGATTCTTCAGCCACGACGTGCCGTGGCGGATCGCACCGCCCATCCGCGTCGACAACTGGCCGCGCATGCCGGCGAGGCGCGCCTTCACATGGCCGTCGAACGGCCAGCCGAAATCCTTGAAGCGGTAGTACTGCACTTCACCGCGACCGTTCGAACAGAACCCGTGGATCGCGAACGCGTCGCCGATCTTCTCCATCGCGGTGGCGAGCAGCACGGTCGCCTCCCGGGCCAGATGCAGCACCTTCGCGTTGCACGCCTTCACGACATCGTTCGTCGATTCGGACAGATCCAGCAGCACCAGCACCGCCAGATCGCGCTCGTGCCGATCCACGCGGATGTGGAATCGCGGATCCGGCGTGCGCTGCGTGCGTACGTCGATCATCGCTTCGATGACCGCATCCAGATCGAAACGGTCGCCTTCCATCTGCTTTTTCTTGCGTACCGGCTTGCGTAGTTCGCTGCCGCGGATCAGCCGATCGAGCCGGTCCAGCAGCGCCTCGTTGCGCCGCAGGATCGCGTCGATCACGGCCGGGTCGCCGGGTTCGGGACGGCGCTCCTGCACCGTGCACCACTGGGGCCGCGCGAGGTGGATCAGGTAGTCCCACTCCGGGTAGTGGACGACCCGCAGGAAATCCGCCTCGACATCGCCGTTCTCGTCCGGCTCCGATTCGCCGACGGGCTTGATGCCGTGTTCGGCCTCGCCGCCATCGGGGTTGTCCAGCGTCTCGCCACCCTCGTTTTCGACCAGTTCGGGCTGCACGAGCATGACTTCGTCTTCGAGCGGCATGCCGTCGTCGTCGCCCTCCGGCTCCCACAGGAAACTGTTGTCGTCGCGATACAGCGGCTCGATCACCCAGGTCTTCGCATTGAAGCGCAACCGCATCTGCCCGATGTCGTTGCCGAGCAGCGAGCCGAGCCGGCGGCTGAGCCCCGGATCCGTCAGATCGTTGGCCGGATCGAAGAACAGCGCGCGCGCCTTCTGTACCCAGGGGTTGTCTTCCGGGTGATCCGGATCGAGCAGTGCCCGCGCCATCCGCACCGCCAAGCCATCGAAGGTCTCCAGCCCGTCGCCGCTGCTCGCCGGTTTCTCGTGGAATCGCACCCACAGCCGGCGCAGGCCCGGCAGCTCACGGCACGCGAGATGTTCCACCCGCGCGTCCTCGAGCAGACCGACCAGCACGTGCTGCACCGGCCGCAGCCCTTTGCGGGGCATCGGCTTCGACGGCGAGAACACCAGATGCGCGACCGCGTGGGCCGTCGCAGCGCGATACAACTCCGCGCCGGTCTGCCCCCGCACGGTCCGGTAGGCATCCGGCACATGAATACCCAACGCGGTGATGTACGGACGGCTGGCCTGCAGTGTCGCCCGGAACGCGCGCAACTCCGGACCGCGCGCCCACAGCGCGCGCAGGTACAGGCCGAGACGCTTGCGCACGTCGTCGAACGCAACCCCGCCGCTGTCGACCCGCAGGAAGGCACGCGCCTCGGGCGTCTTCAGATCGAACCAGCTCTCCTGCGCGAACGGATCCTGCGCATGGGCTTGAATGCCCAGCGCGGTCCAGCGCCGCAGATCCTCGATCGTCAGGTGGTCGAGCAGCGTGTCGATGTGGCGCAACAACGGCAGCAAGCCGCGGGGCGCGCGCTCCGCCACCGAAGAAACCAGGGTCAGGAAGGTCGCGAAGCGCTGCGGTTCGCGCAGTCGCCGCGCCGCGCCGGGCGCCGCGAGAAACAACGCCTCCATGCCGGCCTGACTGGTGTAGCCATAGACCGCAAGCGCGGTTTCATGCAGACGCGCGACTGCCGTCTCACCCACTTCGCAGGCGAGTCGCGGTGCCTCACGCAGCCACGTGACGATCGCCGCCCACGACACGCCGATCGATTCGAACTCGCGCACCGAACGCAGATAGCCGGTCAACCCTTCCGGCGAAAACGCCTGCCGTGCGTCCGGCCACGCGGCGCGAACCAGCTCCACGTGCTCGCGGCCCAGATCCGCGATCAGCGGCGCGTAGGCGTCGAGGTCGCTGGACGACGGCACCGCGAATGCGGCGACGGTTTCAGAAGAACGTCGTGACGACGGCATCCAGCGCGTCCCGCATGTCCGTGTCGTCGGTGATCGGCCGCACCAGCGTCACGCGGCAGGCCGCGACCGGATCGATGCCGCGGACGATCAGATGCGCGGCATGGATCAGCATCCGCGTGGACACACCTTCTTCGAGACCGTGACCCTTCAGGTTGCGCGTCTTCTCGCCGATCGAAACGAGCCGACCGGCGATCTCGCCCGACACGCCCGCTTCATGCGCGACGATCTCGATCTCGATGTTGCGCGACGGATAGTGGAAGTCGAGCGCCCCGAACCGCTGCTTGGTCGATTGCTTCAGGTCCTTCAGGATGCTCTGGTAGCCCGGGTTGTACGAGATCACCAGTTGGAAGTCGGGATGGGCCTGCACCAGTTCGTTCTTCTTCTCGAGCGGCAGGCTGCGCCGGGCATCGGTCAGCGGATGGATCACCACGGCGGTGTCCTGCCGCGCTTCGACGACTTCGTCCAGATAGCAGATGCCGCCGTAGCGCGCCGCCAATGTGAGCGGCCCATCCTGCCAGCGTGTGCCCTGCGCATCGAGCAGAAAGCGCCCGACCAGATCGGCGGCCGTCATGTCTTCGTTGCACGCCAGCGTCACCAGCGGTTTGCCGAGCTTCCACGCCATGTACTCGACGAAGCGCGTCTTGCCGCAGCCGGTGGGCCCCTTGAGCATCATCGGCATCCGCGCGGCATAGGCGGCTTCATAGAGTTCGATCTCGTTGTCGACCGCCCGGTAGTAGGGTTCGTGACGGATGCGGTACTGATCGATGACGCCGGGCGTGTCGGTGGGTACGGCGAGATTGCTCATGGAAGTCTCCGAATCGGCGAGGCATGCCTCGCAGGTATCACTTGCGTCGAACGCCGGCGGCCAGTCCGCGCAGTTTCCACCGCGCGATGCTCCATGCATCGCGGATCAATCCGCGCAGCCCGA
>JAHCKV010000409.1 GCA_026125595.1 Burkholderiales bacterium
GGGGACGACGGGCAAGCCCAAGGGCTGCATCCATACCCACCGCAGCGTCATGAGCACCATCGTGTCCGGCTCGATCTGGACCCACATGGACGACACCGCGGTGATCCTGTGCAGCATGCCCCTGTTCCACGTGACGGGCATGCAATGCAGCATGAACCAGCCCATCTACCAGGGCTCGACGATCGTGCTGCTCACCCGCTGGGACCGCGACACCGCCTCGGCCGTGATCGAGCGCCACAAGGTCGACGGCTGGACCAACATCTCCACCATGGCCATCGACTTCCTGTCGAACCCCGACCTCGGGCGCTACGACATCTCCAGCATCAAGCACATCGGCGGCGGCGGCGCGGCGATGCCCGAGGCCGTCGCCCAGCGCCTGCAGGACCTCACCGGCCTGTCGTACATGGAGGGCTACGGCCTGTCGGAGACCATGGCGCCCACGCACATCAATCCGCCGCAGCGGTCCAAGAAGCAGTGCCTGGGCATTCCCATCTGCGACACGGACGCCCGGGTGGTCAATCCCGACACACTGGCCGAGCTGGGGCCGCGCGAGACCGGCGAGATCGTCTCCCACGGCCCGCAGGTGTTCTCGGGCTACTGGAAGAACCCCGCCGCGACCGAAGCCTGCTTCATCCAGCTCGACGGCAAGCGTTTCTTTCGCACCGGGGACCTGGGGTACTACGACGAGGAAGGTTATTTTTTCATCGTCGACCGCCTGAAGCGCATGATCAATGCCTCCGGCTACAAGGTCTGGCCGGCGGAAGTCGAAGCCATGCTGTACCGGCATCCGGATGTGCAGGAAGCCTGCATCATCTCGACGCCCGATGCGCTGCGCGGCGAGACCGTGAAGGCCGTCATCGTGCCGCGCGAACCGAGCCGCTCGACGATCACCGCCGAGGGCGTCATCGCCTGGGCCCGCGACAACATGGCCGCGTACAAGATTCCCCGGGTCGTCGAATTCGTCGATCACCTGCCGAAGTCGGCCACGGGCAAGGTCCAGTGGCGGCAACTGCAGGAAGCCGAGCATCGCAAGCACTGATCTCCCTGATATCGTTCGACGCCACGCGGGCCGCCGATCTACGCTGCCTGCGTTTGCGCACGAACCAGCCTCGAATCCAGAACCTTCGCCCAATCCGCACGTGCATCCATGACTCCCGCCGACTACCCCTTCTGGCCCAAGCAGTTCACCCGTCATCTCACCGTTCCGCAGACGAGCCTCTGGGCCAATCTCGAGATCACCGCGCGGCGCTATCCGGCCAAGACGGCGACGATCTTCTATGACAACCGGGTCACCTGGGCGGCATTCGCACGGCAGGTCGAACTGCTCGCGGGGTTTCTGCAGCACGACTGCGGCGTCGCGCGCGGCGACCGCGTGTTGCTCGACCTGCAGAACAGCCCGCAGTATGTGGCGGCGTACTACGCGATCCTGCGGGCCGACGCCGTCGTCGTGCCGGTGTCGCCGATGAACGTGACCGACGAACTCGAGCACTACGCGGACGACAGCGGCGGCACCGTCGCCATCATCGGCGCCGAACTGCTCGACCGGCTGATGCCGCTGGTCGGCACGAAGATCCGCGCCGTCGTGGTCGCCACCTACGCGGACGCGCTGGGCGCAGCGACCGACGTGGCAGTGCCGGAGTTCGTCCGCGCCCGCCCGCCCATCGCGAACCATCCGCAGATCTTCTCGTGGCAGCGGGCGCTGGACCGTGAACGCACGCCGCGGCCGTCGACCAGCGGTCCGGAAGATCTCGCCGCGATCCTGTACACATCGGGCACGACCGGAAAACCCAAGGGCTGCATGCACACCCACGCGACGCTGATGACGACGACGGTCGGCGGCGCGCTGTGGGAAGGCATGACGCAGGATTCCGTCGTGCTCGCGACCGCGCCGATGTTCCACGTGACGGGCATGCAGCACAGCATGAATGCGCCGCTGTACATGGGCGCGACGATCGCGTTCCTACCGCGGTGGGATCCGGCCGTCGCCGGCTCGATGATCGAGCGCTACGGTTGCACCCACTGGGCCAACGTGCCGACCATGGTGGTCGATCTGCTGGCGCACCCGTCGACCGCGCAGCGCGACTTGTCGACGCTGCAGAACATCTTCGGCGGCGGCTCGTCGATGCCCGAACCCGTGGCGGCAGAACTGCAACGCCGCTGCGGCATCGAATACATGGAAGCCTACGGGATGACCGAAACCATCTCGCAGACCCACGTGAATCCGCCGAACCGGCTGCGCAAGCAGTGCCTGGGCATCCCGACGTTCGATACCGAATCGCTGGTGATCGACCCGGTGACGCTCGAACCGGTCGCCGTCGGCGAGGTGGGCGAGATCGTGTCCCGCGGACCGCAGCTGATGAAGGGTTACTGGAACAAGCCCGAGGCCAATCGCGAAGCGTTCGTCGAGATCGGCGGCCGCGTGTTCTACCGCACCGGCGATCTCGGGCGCATGGACGCCGAGGGCTTCTTCTTCATCGCCGACCGGCTGAAGCGGATGATCAACGCCTCCGGCTACAAGGTCTGGCCGGCCGAACTCGAGGCGACGCTGTATCAGCACCCCGACATCAAGGAAGTCGCGATCGTGTCGGCCCCCGATGAACGCCGCGGCGAAACCGTCACGGCGTATGTCGTGCTGAAGGACAGCGCCGTCGGCCGCGTGACGCCCGACGACATCGTGAGCTGGTCGCGCGAGCACATGGCGGCCTACAAGGTGCCCCGGCGTGTACAGTTCATGGACGCGCTGCCCCGGTCGGGCACCGGCAAGATCCAATGGCGCACGCTGCAGGAACAGGAGTGGGCCGGCCGCTGACCGGGTCGGGAGATTACAATCCGCCATCGGTGACGCCGCCGGAACCCGCGACGCCGGCGTCATGCCCAGCCCCGGAATCAGACCAGACCCAGAAGAGGATCCACCTTGAAGATATCCGCCGCCCTCGCCACCGCTGCGCTCGCAGCCCTGATCGCCACCGGCTGCGCGACACCCGGTGCCGTCAAGGAACCGGTCAACAACACGGCCGCCGAAGGACGTGAGTGGTTTAAGAACCCGTGGATCTGCGCGGCCGGCGGGGCCCTCGTCGCCGGCGGACTCACGTCGACCGAAAGCGCCGAAGCCGGGCTGCTGGGCGCCGCGATCGGCGGTGCCGTCGGCTACTTCGCGTGCAACTGGGAAGAAAAGCCACTGCCCGATGCCGATGGTGACGGCGTTCCCGACAAGGCCGATGTCTGCCCGGGCACCGCGAAGGGAGCCAAGGTCAAGAGCAACGGCTGCCCCGAGGACTACGACACCGACGGTGACGGCGTGCCCGACAGCCGCGACCAGTGCGCCGCGACGCCGAAGGGCCTGTCGGTCGACGCGAATGGCTGCGTGCCGACCGCCGACATGGATGGCGACGGTGTTCCGGACGTCAACGATCTGTGCCCGAACACCCCTCGCGGCGCGAGCGTGCTGCCCAATGGCTGCGAAGTCGATTCCGATGCCGACGGCGTGCCCGATAGTCGCGACCGTTGCGATGGCACGCCGGCCGGTGTCGATGTCGGCACCGATGGCTGCGCCGTCGACACCGACGGCGACGGCGTTCCGGACGTGCTCGATCGCTGCCCGTCCACGCGCACCGGCGCCAAGGTCGACGGCAGCGGTTGCGAGAACGGTGCCGGGGCAGCGAAGGCGAGTTCGCCGTTGCCGTCCACGCCGCCGATCA
>JAHCKV010000041.1 GCA_026125595.1 Burkholderiales bacterium
CTGAAATTGTTGAACGTGAAGTCCAGGCACCAATCGTCATAGACGATGGAGAAAGCGATGATGGTGTCGTGCCAGTGCTGCAACAGGACCTGCGCGGCTGCGGTGTACGCGTAGAACTGCACTGCGCCGCTGCAGATCAGTTGGTCCGGCGCGAGGTACGGAATTCGGTGCGAAAACTGCAGGAAGCGATTTTCGTGGACGACTGTCCCGGCTTCGCTCGTGATGGGAATCGATGCGGGGACGTAAGCATCGTTTCGGGCGTCGGCCAGCCAGTTGTAGATGGCGAAGTCGATACTCTGATCCAGTAGATGCGCGATGTCGGGCCTCGTGCGGATGACACAGTCGGCGTCGATGTAGAGCACCGGCTTCTGCAATGTGTCCAGGCAATCCATGATGATCCGGGGTTTTGTGAACTGGACCGCCTCGGCGGTTCCCTTCGGGCTGATGGAACAGTGGATGGCTGGAATCTCGCGCAGGCAATGGGCCAGGCCCAGCCGGTTGCAGGACTCTGCCAAGCGAGCCGCCTTTTCGGCGTAGGTACGCGTGTACATACCCACGACGACGAACGCGGCCCGATCCAGCGCGGCCGGTTCGGAGATCAGTCCCGTCCAATCGCTAGGCAACACCACAGGCGGAGCAGGCGATGCGACGGTCATCAACGAAATGTCTCCTGTGCAGTAGAGGTGTGATTGCGGTGTCGCGATGGAATCAACTACGGCATTTCCTGTTTTGCCGGACGGACATGCTCGACCGGGTTCAACGGTTGCCCGCTTCACAATGACGCACAACCATCATTCGCAGCGCTGCTTCCATGTCGAGCGCGGAGCGTGCGACATCGATCAACGGGCCGGTGGAGAGCCGATGGCGCAATCCGGCGCGTAGTGCTCGCAGATCTTCGAGATTGGCAGCTGCCTCGGCGGCGATCGAAACGAACTCTTCGGTGTCTGATGCAATCCATTCGGGTAACCCCGCCGCATTCAGAAGCGTTGTTCCGACGCGGGACCGGTGGGTCGTGCCCGAGAGCGTGATGACCGGAACCCCCATCCAGAGGGCCTCACAGGTCGTGGTGGTCCCGCAGTATGGTTGTGAATCCAGCGCGATGTCCACGGCGGCGTAGCGCGCCAGATGGCCCACGTATCCGGGTTGATGCGATTCGAGGTCGAGGCGGGCAATGTCGCCGCCGGCCGCCCTGAATCGCCTGCGGAACCACGCACAGGTTTCCGGTTCGTCGAGGCTCCGCGCCTTGACCAGAAGCCGCGCCCGTGGGACGGCATCCAGCACCCGCGCCCACAGCGCCAGTGCCGGGTCGGAGCACTTGGACAGATTGTTGAATGACCCGAAGGTCACGAAGCCGTTGCCGAGTGCGGGCAATGGCGAGACCGGGGGCGCCTCCGGCCGTGGCCCGTAGGCGAGGAACGCGCCGGTACGGTCCATCCGGAACAGGCGCTCGGCATACAACCGATCGTTCGACTCGTTCGGCGGATCGGCCCACGTGTCGGTGATCCGCCAGTCGATCGCCTCCAGGCCGGTGGTGTTGGGATAGCCGAGCCACGTGGCCTGGATCGGTGCGATCCCCTTCGCGAACAGCGGCAGTCGATGTCCCGTCGTGTGACCGGAAAGATCGATCGCGACATCGAGCCGATCGCTGCGCATCCGTGCGAGCGCGGTCGCATCGTCCAGCGCATGGATGGCGCGCCAGTGCACACCCGGCAGATTCCGGATGAGATCGGACTGCTCGTCTTCCGCTGCGCCGTTGAAATAGCAGAAGAGTTCGATCGGGCCTCCGGCGCGGGCGTGCACGGCCAGGATCGGCTGCAGAAAGAAGCTGACCACGTGCAGACCGAAGTCGGCGGATACATAGCCGACACGCAACCGCCGACGGCCATCGAGAACCGGCCGAAACGTCTCCGGTCGATCCCACGGCAAGGGTTCACGGCGAGGCTGACTGAGGCCCCAGGCCTTGTGAGCTGCACTGACTTGCGCTTCGTTCCCGTCCCGGTAGTTCAGCAGCAGCAGCCGGTCGCTGGTCAGCACGGCATCATCCGGCGTGATCGCCAATGCCTGATCCAGCGCGTGCATCGCCTGCTCGATACGGCCTTGGTCGCGCAGTGCCAGACCGAGGTTGTGCCACAACCGCGCGCTCAGAGGATCCTGGTCGAGACCGGCGCGATAGTGTCGTGCGGCTTCTTCGCGGCGGCCCATGGCGTACAGGAACGCACCGAGGTTGTTGCGGGCGAGCGCGGACTCGGGATGGGTGGCGACCGTCGCATTAAGCCGGTCGAGGGCGGCCTGCATGCGACCGGCGCGCTCCAATGCGGTCGCCAGATTGAGCTGCGCCGGCACCAGATCCGGATCCGTCGCAACGGCCGATTCGAACGCGGCAATGGCCTGGGAGACGTCGTTCAGGTCGAGGCGCAGCAGCCCCCAGTTGTTCCAGGCCCGCGCGAATCGCGGATCGAGTTCCACGGCGCTTCGATATCGCACGTCCGCTGCTTCCCATCGTCCCAGGTCGCAGAGCGCATCGGCCAAGGCCTTGTGCGCAGCCGAGTTGCCTGGCTCCAGCGCCGATGCCCGTTCCAACAGATGGCATGCGCCTTGCAAATCCTGGTTGCGATAGGCGTCCAGGCCCGCCGCCAGCAGTTCGGATGCGGGATGTTCACCCAGTGATGATCGGGGTATGCCGAGCATCGCGATTCAGATCCGCCGACGATCGTGGACGATGCTATCTTTCATGATGGAAATCAGATTCTTCCGGAAGGGTTCTGGAGCTCGTTCAGTCCCGTGCCGGATGCAAACAGGGTGCCAAAGAACATGTTCGGTTGGTTCGATACCAAGAAGGTCGACGATTTCGCTCGCAGTCTCGCCCAGGATCTGGCCCGGCGCTTTCCTCCTACCAGCGAAGCGCGGACAGACAAGGGTGCGGCCAATCAGTTGGCGGTCGTCACCGAAGGTCTCTATGCACGGGCACTGCGGTTCCATCAGGAGAACCGGCTCGGCGTGTTCCGCAAGGCCAAGCTCGGCAACGTGTTCCGCTGGCAGTTGAAGGAGCTGGGATACAGCGAGCGCTTCATCGAAAGCGTCACCAAAGGGCTGGTCGTCCGGCTCGCGAAGAAGCGCTGATCAAGCGCCGGCCCGGGCGCACCACTGTCTCCATCGGTCGCGGTACGCAGCTTCCAGCCGACGAGTGAATCCGGGTTCGTCCATCAGCGCGGAACCCATCATCCGCTGACGCAGCGTGGCGCGAAGCTGCGCGAGAACGTCCAGATCCTTCGCGTGGCGGCAGGCGGCGGTGACGTAGTCGTCGGCGCTGTGCGTGATCCAGTCATCCAGTCCGACGTTCGTCAGCACGCTCGCGCCGACCCGTGACACATGGGTTCTCCCGGCCCGGGTGACGAACGGGACCCCCATCCACAATGCGTTCAGCGACGTCGTCGTGCCGTTGTACGGAAAGCTGTCCAGCGCGAGATCCACTTCCCGGTGCGCTTCGAGAAACCCGCGATGGGACTGTCGCCCGCGCAGCGTGACGCGGTCCGGGTTCACGCCCGCCTGCTCCAGCTGGGCGACGAATCGGGCGCGGGTTTCGCCGCCCGGCATGGCCGTCACCAGCAATCGCGCATCCGGTAGCGCGCGCAGGATCGCAATCATCGCGTCGCGCATCGGTGCGCTCACCTTAGACCACGTGTTGAAGCATGCGAAGGTCACGGGGCGGTTCGCGAGTGCCGGCAACGGTCCCGGATCCGGCGGATCGTCGGCCGGCCGGAAGGCCATGAAGAAGTGGGGCAACGGGATCACGGTTTCCGCCGTGTATTGATCGGTCAGGTCGGCCGCGATGTGGGTGTCGGTGATCCATCCGTCCATGGCCGATAGCCCCGACGTATCCGGGTAGCCCAGCCAGGTGAACTGCACTGGTGCCGGTTTGCGCGCGAACGCTGGCAGCGCATTGCCGTCGAAGTGGCCTTTCAGGTCGACCAGCACATCGATCTGGTCGGTCCGAATCTGATCGGCGAGCCCCGCCGCGTCGAGATCGCCGACGGCTCGCCAGACGTCGGCTTTCTGTTCGAGCCGATGACTCGTGGCATCACGCTGGAACGTGCGGTCGTAGCACCAGATCTCGAATTCCGCCCGTTCGTGATGTTCCAGCACCGGTTCGAAGAAATGGACGATCGCGTGTTCCTGAAAGTCGTTGGACACATAGCCGATGCGCAGGCGCCGGTCCGGATCCGGGCTGACATCGTGGCGTTTGTGGTCGCGGACCCGCATACCGAAATGGCGATCGAAATGCTCGTAGTCGGCTTCGGCCTCCGCCCGCGCGGCCGGCGCGACGTACAGCTTCGCCGCGAGGTAATCCGACCACGCCTGAGCGTTGGTCGGATCCAGCGCCGCCGCCTGCCGATAGTGCAGCAGGCTCGCCGCGACCTCGCCCGCTGAATCGAGCGCGAACGCGAGCTTGCCGTGCGCTGCCGCGATCGTTTCGCCGAAACGGACGGCGTCGCGGAAGCAATCGGTCGCAGCATCGAGATGTCCCCGCGCCTGTCGGGTTATGCCCAGCAGCAGATGGAGATTTGCGTCGCGCGGCGCGTGTCGAACCAATCCTTCGAGCTTCGCCTCGGCATCGACCAGCCGGCCCTGCGCGTGGAGGACCGCAGCTGGATTGCGTGACGGGTCGCAGGTCCAGTCGAGCAACCGCATCAGTTGCCAGTACTCGATGGCTTCGTCCGGCCGGCCGTAGGTTCCCAGTACCGGCAGCAGCCGGCGCTGGATATCGCGGCGGGTCGGATCGATGGCGATCGCCGCCCGCAGCGTCGCGATCGCAGCCTCTCCTCGACCGGTTTCGAGCTGCACATCGGCGAGCGTTACGCGTGGATCGAGGCCGGCAGGATCGGCCTCGATCGCCCGTTCCAGCCAACCAACGGCGACATCGAACCGTCCGGTGCGACAGGCCGCCAGCGCCCGCAGATGCAAGGCTTCCGGATCGGTCGGATGGCGTACGAGCCGGGCGTCGAGCAGTGCGACCGCTTCGGCGTCCCGTCCTTCCAGCAAGGAAGATCGCGCCGCCGTGATCGTGTCCGCGGTCCGATCCGGAATTCTGCGACGCAGCCAGTGCAGCATCGGTGGGCCGCGTCAGCGTCGATAGACCGACGCCTGCAGCGGCAGTCCATTGCTCAGATAGGAATGGAAATACTCAAGGTCGTTGAACGCTTCGCTGCCGGCAGGGAAGGGCTGCGCGCGCACCTGTTCCATGCAGCGGATGTAGCGCATATGCAGCGTGTAGACGGTTTCGCCGCCCCGGAACACCGGGAAGTGGGCCGCCTGCCCGATGGCGGGCGAGATGGTTTCCATGCGCATCACGCCGCCCGCGTTGTGCAGATGGCAGGTCGCGCAGGCGAAGTTCATCTGTCCGATGCGGCGGAAGAACAGCCGCCGTCCGGCTTCGTACTTCGCCAGCGCGCCCGGGCCCTCGACCCGGATCTGCATCGGCATGCCGTCCGACAGGCTGCGGGCATAGGCGGTCAGCAGGCCCATCGTCGCGCGATCGCCGTAACCGTATTCGGGTTCGCCGGCCGCGGCCCTGCACCGGTTCAGCAGCATCTCGAACGTGATGACGCGATCCTCGACGGGATCGTATTGCGGGTACTTGCCGGCGATCATCCGGCCGCTGTCCGGCAGGCAGTCGGCGTAGGTGCCGCCATTGCGGAACGGCTTCTCCCACAGGTCGCGGCCACGCTCGACATCGGGCAGAAACGGCGGGAACGCCATGATGTCTTCATAGTGGCTTCGAGCGTCCGCGTTGTCGAGCAGACTGCCATAGACGTAGTCGTCGACGGCAACGCCGGGAAGCTTGCGCGCGAACGTGGCGAGAAACGCGGCACGGTCTTCTTCCGGCCCTGCCTGCGCGAGGGGAGCCAGCAGACAGAAAGTGGCGAGAACGGCGGCAAGCCGCGAGCGGTTCATTTGACGACCGATTCGAGGCTGTTGGTTTCGCCGTGGTTGTCTTCCCAGGCGATTCCGATCTTGTCGCCGGCCTTGACCCCGCGAACACGGAATTCAAGGAACGGGTTCTTCGACACCGAGCGGCTCCACTGGGCATCCAGCACCGTCTTGCCGTTGTGGGTGGCGACGACGTGCTGGATGAAGTGCATCGGGACGAAATCGTCGGTCAACGGATCCTTGCGTAATCCGGTTTCCATCGGGTGGGGCATCAGCACCTTGACGACGGCGACTTCGCCGTCGAGCACGATGCGCATCTTGATGGGGTCGGCCATGGTCCGTTCCGATCAGCCCGCGCAGCCGCCGAGCGTCACTTTGGTTTCGCGGCGCGTGAAATACAACTGGCCGCCGGCTTGGACGACCACGCGCAGAAAGGCCGATTCGTTCATCTTGATGCGGACGGCCACGATCGGTTCGAGACCGGGCAGCAGATCGAAGCGGGCGACCAGCGGCTGTGGATTCTTTTCGGCGAAAAGCCAGATCGTCGTGGTGTCCGGCAGCTTCGACTGGATCTCCACGTGCACCAATGCACTGTTCTCGGCGATGTCGGGCGCTTTCAACACGATATCGCCGGTCTCCCGGGCGTCGCGGGCGCCGATGGCTGCCAATCCCGGATCCAGCGCCTTGGCATCGAAGCCGTCGCGACCCGTTGCCGCGCGGACGAGCGCCGGCAGCAGGCCCCATGCGAATCCGCCCGCGGCGAGCAACGACTTCAGCAGACGGCGGCGAACCGGACGCGGTACGTCAAAGTCCATGGATGTAATCGGTCACGAGGTCGATCTCCGCTTCGGTCAGAATCCGGTGGCGGCCGTACAGCGGCATGATGGTGTCACGATTCTTCGCGGACGCATCCCAGATCTGTGCCCGCAGCGCTGCGCGGTCCGGGAAGCGTTCGCGCACGTTTTTCAGTACCGGGCCCAGCGTTGCCGCCGTAACGGCGCCGGGATCCGTCGGCATCCGGTGGCACGCGAGGCAATTACCCTTTTCCTGGGCATGGGCAATTTCGCGTCCAGGGAGGTCCTCCGCCGCGACGGTCGCGGGGGCAGACAGCGCAAGCAGAAGCAGCGCGCAGGGGATGCGGAAGGTGGCCATGCACATCATCGGACCGCGGACCGCCGGTTCGGGTTCGCGCGAGGGGATCTCAACCCGCCGCGGGCGCCTGCCACAGACCGGACTTGCCGCCGCGCTTTTCGAGCAGCCGGACCGATTCGATGCACATGCCGCGGTCGATGGCTTTGCACATGTCGTAGACGGTCAGCAGTCCGACGGTGGCGGCGGTCAGCGCTTCCATCTCGACGCCGGTGCGGCCGAAACATTCAGCCGTGGCGGTGCACTCGACGGCCGGCGTGGTTTCGTCGATGGTGAACTCGACCGCGACGCGGGTCAGCGGCACGGGGTGACACAGCGGAATCAGCTCTGCGGTACGCTTGGACCCCTGGATCGCCGCGATCCGCGCAACGCCGAGGACATCGCCTTTCTTGGCGCTGCCTTCCAGAATGCGGGCGAGCGTTGCGGGCTGCATCACGATGCGGCCGGTGGCGATGGCAACCCGGTGGGTTTCCGATTTTTCGCCCACATCTACCATGTGGGCCTGACCTTGGGCGTCGAAGTGCGTGAGCATGTTCGCGGAGTCGCGGGCAGAACCCGGACGGGCGCAACGAAGAACTATCGGAACCGCTGTTTATCATAGTATTTCCATGCGTGCACTCGCATTCGCCATGGCCGCGCTCTGCTGCATGATGCCCGCGCGCGCCGACAACAGTCTTCCGGATCTCGGTGATGTCTCCGAGGCGGTGCTCTCGTTGAATCAGGAGCGCGCCATCGGCTGGAACGCCATGCGACAGATCCGGCAGTCCCCGGTCTTCCTGGACGATCCGGAGGTCACCGAGTATCTGAACCGGATCGGCTACCGGCTGGTGTCTGTCAGCCCCGACACCCGGATGGATTTCACGTTCTTCGCGCTGCGCGATCCGAGCGTCAACGCGTTCGCGATGCCCGGTGGATACATCGGCGTGCACACCGGGTTGCTGCTGGCGGCGCAGAGCGAGTCCGAACTGGCTTCGGTGCTGGCGCACGAAGTCTCCCACGTGACCCAGCGGCACATCGCGCGGCTGGTGGCGCAACAGCAGCGGGCGGGCATGACGTCGCTCGCGGCGCTGGCCATCGCCATCCTCGCCGCCCGATCCAATCCGCAGGCCGCGGCCGGCGCGATCGCGGCGGCCCAGGCGCAGCAGCTGTCCAGTCGGCTGGCGTTCACGCGGGACAACGAACGCGAGGCCGACCGGACCGGTGTGTCGATTCTGGAGAAGGCCGGCTTCGATCCCCATGCGATGCCGGTCTTCCTGGAGCGGCTGCAGAAGGCGACCCGGATCTACGATTCCGCCAATTTCCCGTCGTACCTCCGGACTCACCCGGTGACGTTCGAGCGGATCGCCGATGTCCAGAATCGGACCTTCGATCTGCCCTATCGGCAGGTGCCCGACAGCCTCGATTTCTTCCTCGTCCGCGCCAAGGTACGGGCGCAGCAGGGCGATGCCCGCGATGCCGTGAGCTTCTTCCGCGACTCGGTCGCCGAGCGGAAGTTCGCCAACGAGGTGGCGGCGCGCTACGGGCTGGTCACGGCGCTGCTGCGGGCCGAAGACCTGCCGGGGGCCGATCGCGAACTGCGTACGCTGCTCGACACGGCGCCCGACAACGCGATGATCCTGACGCTGCGAGCGCGGCTGATGCTGGCACAGAAGAATCGCGACGGTGCGATACGGCTGCTCGCCGACGGCGTGAAGCGCTATCCGCAGTCCCGGGCGATCGCCTACGACTATGCCGATGCGCTGCTGGGCGCCCGGCGACCGCAGGAGGCGCTCACCGTACTCGACAATCAACTGATGCAGGACAGCAGTGACGGCCGGCTGTATGAACTGCAGGCCAAGGCGTACTCGCAGATCGGCAAGCCGATGCAGGAGCACAAGGCGCTGGCGGAGGTGAACATCGCCGCCGGGAACCTGCAGGGCGCGATGGAGCAACTGCAGCTGGCGCTGCGTAGCGGCGACGGCGATTTCTACGAAATGTCGAGCATCGAGGCCCGGTTGCGGGAGTTGCGGACCTATCTGGCCCGGCAGGATCAGAAGTAGCGAGCCGATCGCCGGCATTGAAGCGCTCCGCTGCGGGGCAATTGGCTACAATCCGCGCTTCACTCTGCCGGCGGAGGCGCGAGTTACGCGCATGGAGAAGATCGGGAAGTACGAGATCGTGAAGGAGCTCGGGAAGGGCGCGACCAGTGCGGTCTATCTCGCCAACGATCCATTCGCCGGTCGGCAGGTGGCCGTGAAGGTGGTCAAGCAGGAGGCATTGGGCGACAAGGAGCACGGCAAGCGCTTTCAGAAGCTGTTCCTCACCGAGGCCTCGCTCGCCGGAAAGCTGCAGCATCCACATATCGCCGCGATCTTCGACGCCGAGGCCGACGACGACGGCAGTTATATCGTGATGGAATATGTCGAGGGCGGAACGCTGGAGCCCTACTGCCGCGTCGACAACCTGCTGTCCGTGCAGCGTATCGTCGAGCTGGTCTTCAAATGCAGCAAGGCGCTCGACTTCGCGCACCGGCAGGGGGTCATCCACCGGGATATCAAGCCGGCGAATATCCTGATGACCGGTGCCAACGACATCAAGATCTCGGATTTCGGCGCCGCGCTGACGCTCGCCTCCGAGACGACGCAGGTGACCGGTGTCGGCTCGCCGGCATACATGTCGCCGGAGCAGGTGCGCGATCTGCAGTTGAACCACCAGACCGACATCTTTTCGCTCGGCGTCGTGATGTATCAGCTGCTGACCGGACGTCTGCCGTTCAAGGCAACCAACAACTTCAGCATGGTCTACCAGATCATCAACGTCGATCCGCCGCCGCCATCGATGCACCGGCCCGAGATTCCCAGCGCGGTCGACGTGATCGTCAAGCGGTCGCTGCAGAAGAACCGCGAGAAGCGCTACCAGACCTGGGCGGATTTCTCGGCCGATCTGGCCAGCGTGTTCGTCGACCTGCAGAGCGTGACCGAAATCGTGCCGGATTCGGAGCGGTTCAACACGCTGCGCGGCCTGCAGTTCTTCCACGACTTCTCGGATGTCGATCTGTGGCAAGTCGTGCGGATCTCCACGTGGTCGCGCCATTCGGCCGGCACGGTCGTGATCCGGGAAGGGTCCACGGGCCGTTCGTTCTTCATTCTCGCGTCCGGCGAGGTCCGCGTGACGAAGCGTGAGCGCCTGTTGAACGTACTGAAGTCCGGCGAGTGCTTCGGCGAGATGAGCTATCTCGGAACGAAGGATTTCAGCCGCAGCGCGACCGTCACCGCGCTCACCGACATCACGCTGATCGATATCGGCGACGACGCGCTGACACAATCCACCGAATCCTGCCGCAACCGGTTCAACGCCGCGTTCCTGGAACTGCTCGTCTCCCGGCTGGAGTCGGCCAACATCCGGGTATCGCAGCTGTTGCTCGATCGCACCATCGGAGTCCATTGACCATGCCCTTCGCCGATGCCGGCGTCGCCGAGACCAAGACCCTCGTAGCCGGCGGCGCGCTGCTGCTGGACGTGCGTACCGATCCCGAAGTAGCGCGGGGTATCATCCCCGGAGCGCGCCACGTGGTGCTCCAGGAACTTCCGTCCCGACTGGACGAGCTGCCGCGGTCCGGCAGTATCGTCGTCTACTGTCAGTCGGGAGGGCGTTCCGCCCACGCAGCCAACTTCCTGGCGTCCCAGGGGTTCGGGTCCGTGTACAACCTCCAGGGTGGCATCCTCGCCTGGTTGCGCGAGGGCGAACCGATCGAGCAGCCGAAGGTATGACGGCCATGAATGCACCGAATCTCAGTTTCGACATGGAACTCGACGCGCGCGGGCTCAACTGCCCGTTGCCGATCCTGCGGACCAAGAAAGCGTTGAACGCCATGACGTCCGGCCAGATCCTGAAGGTCTCCGCGACCGACCCGGGCTCGGTCCGAGACTTCCAGGCGTTTTCCCGCCAGACCGGCAACGCGCTGCTGTCGGCGCAGGAATCGCGGGGCGAGTACCAGTTTCTGCTGCGGAAGAAGTAGCGTCCGATGCGCACGACCCGGCTCTCTCCGATCGACCGTCTGATCGGCTCGCTGGATCGCGGTATCCGGACGGTGTTTGCCCCGGCGCAGAGTCGGCGGCCGGAACCCGGTGCCGAACTGCCCGAGGCAGAACTGGATCCCGCTGCCCGTGCCCATGCGGCTCGGTTGCTGCGGGTCAACCATACGGGTGAGGTCTGCGCGCAGGCGTTGTATCAGGGGCAGATGCTGGTCGCGCGCAACGCGGCGGTTCGCGAAGTGCTCGCCGACGCGGCCGATGAAGAAACCGATCATCTTGCCTGGACCCAGGCGCGACTGACCGCGCTGGGTGGGCGGCGCAGCCACCTCGACCCGATGTTCTACGCCGGATCGTTCTTGCTGGGAGCGCTGTCGGGTATCGCGGGAGACCGCCGGAATCTCGGTTTTCTGGCCGAGACCGAACGGCAGGTGGAGCAGCACCTGCAGGGGCATCTGCAGCAACTGCCGCCAGACGACGCCCGCAGCCGAGCGGTTCTGTCCCAGATGCGGGACGACGAAGCCGCCCACGCGCGAACGGCCGTCCGTCATGGCGGAACGGCACTGCCGAAACCCGTCCGGTCCGCCATGCGGGCAGCGTCCCGCGTCATGACGCGGACGACCTACTGGATCTGATCAGCCGGCAGCGGCGCTGGCGTCGGCGCCGGTTTCGATGATCTCGTAGTCGTGGGTGATCTCGGCAGTCTTGCCGAGCATGATCGAAGCCGAGCAGTACTTCTCCGCGGAAAGGTGGATTGCGCGCTCGACCGCTTCCGCTTTGATGCCGCGTCCCTTCACGACGAAATGGAAGTGGATCCGCGTGAACACCTTGGGGTCGGTCGGGGCCCGATCGGCGTCGATCGCCACCGCGACATCGTCGATCGCCTGCCGCGACTTCTTCAGGATCGTGACCACGTCATAGGCGGTACAGCCGCCCGCGCCGGCCAGCAACGTCTCCATCGGCCGGGGGCCGATGTTGCGGCCGCCGCCTTCCGGTGCGCCGTCCATCACGATGGCATGGCTGCTCTCGGTTTCGCCGACGAAGGCCACGCCTTCGATCCATTTGATGCGTACCTTCATGACGACGTCCAGTGAGTTCGGGGCGGCCATTGTAGCCATCGCGCACCTTGGCGAGAGTGAGATCGCGCGAGATCGACGGGATCACGGCTCGACGGATTTCATGGATGAAACGCTCGTCGCAATTTCGATGCGGCAATGCACCAACTCGATTGAGTTTTGCGTCGCAATATGAGAGCATTTTGCCGTGGCTTGCGGCGGTTCCCGTCGCGGGTCACGACTCCTCCATCCTCCTCCATTGGTGGATTTCAACGCAGCCTTCGGGCTGCGTTTTTTTTTTGCGCCATTTTCGATCGCCAATCGATTGCCTGCCTTGTTGCGGTGCAATTTGCCGTTTCGCCGCACGCTGCGCACCCCGAACCAGGGCGTTTCCGCTCAAGCGTGTATTTTGCGCACTGGTTCAGCAGCTTAGCGCGTCCCCCCGAGACATTGCGGCGCAGCGTCGCTATACTTCGCACCCTTCCCATTTCTCGTTCAGGGTCTTCGGCATGGGCGACAAGGCTGCACCTCCATCCAACTCCCGTCGCTACCTGCTCTGGGCAGGTGGTGCCGTCGGCGCCGTGGGCGCCGTCAGCGTGGCGACGCCCTTCGTGTTGACCATGACCCCGAGCGCCCGAGCGCTGGCCGCCGGCGCACCGGTGGAAGTCGATCTGTCGAAGATCGAACCCGGGATGATGGTGACGGTGGAATGGCGGGGTGTACCCGTCTGGATCATCCACCGCACGCCGGAGATGCTGGCTGCGATCCCGAAGCTGAACGACAAGGTGGCCGATCCCGAATCGACGCAGTCCGTGCAGCCCGATGACGTCAATAAAGAGCAGCGCTCGATCAAGCCCGAGTGGCTCGTGCTGGTCGGCATCTGTACGCACTTGGGCTGTTCGCCGTCCGAGAAGCTCAAGGCCGGTGCCGACAGCGGATTGGGCGACGACTGGATGGGCGGGTTCTACTGCCCCTGTCACGGCTCGAAGTTCGACGTCGCCGGACGCGTCTTCAAGGGCATGCCGGCGCCGCTGAACCTGAAGGTGCCGCCGTATCGCTATCTGTCGGATACCCACCTGGTGGTGGGCGAAGACGCCAAGAAGGGAGCCTGACCAGATGAGCCGCGTGAACGCCCTGGTGGGATGGATCGACGAGCGCTTCCCGCTCACCTCCCTCTACAAGGAACACCTCTCCGAGTACTACGCGCCGAAGAACTTCAACTTCTGGTACTTCTTCGGTTCGCTCGCGCTGCTGGTGCTGGTGATCCAGATCACCTCCGGCATCTTCCTCACGATGCACTACAAGCCCGACGCCGCGCTGGCATTCGCGTCGGTCGAGTACATCATGCGCGACGTGCCGATGGGCTGGCTGGTGCGCTACATCCACTCCACCGGCGCGTCGATGTTCTTCGTCGTCGTGTATCTGCACATGTTCCGGGGCTTGCTGTACGGCTCATACCGCAAGCCGCGCGAGCTGATCTGGATCTTCGGCATGCTGATCTACCTGTGCCTGATGGCCGAAGCGTTCTTCGGCTATCTGCTGCCGTGGGGTCAGATGTCGTTCTGGGGCGCGCAGGTCATCGTGAACCTGTTCGGCGCGGTGCCCTTCGTCGGCGAATCGCTGGCCGTCTGGATCCGTGGCGACTTCGTGGTGTCGGATGCGACGCTGAACCGCTTCTTCGCGTTCCACGTGATCGCGATCCCGCTGGTGCTGCTGGGACTGGTGGCGGCGCACACCATGG
>JAHCKV010000410.1 GCA_026125595.1 Burkholderiales bacterium
GAAGTGATCCCGATGGCGCGCTCGTACGTCGCGCGGCAGCTGGTCCGGCTCGGTGGCCAGCCCGACTGGCGGCAAGGCACCGTCACCGACAACGGCAACTGGATCCTCGATGTGCGCAATCTGCGGATCCACGATCCGGTGGCGCTCGAGGCGGAAATCAACCAGATCACGGGCGTCGTCACGGTCGGGCTGTTCGCCCGCCGGCCCGCTGACGTGCTGGTCATGGGCACGTCCGCCGGCGTGAAAACCCTGACGCGTCACTCGGCCGCCGCAACGGCCCTGTCATGAACGCCGGCTAGATTCGACAATCCCACAAAAATCGCCGCTCCTGGAGGAGCTCCGCCCATGACTTCGTCCGATCACACATCCAAGCAGTTCGACGCCGAGATGGAGGCGGTGCGTGCCCGCGTGCTGCACATGGGCGGGTTAGTCGAGGAGCAGATCAAGCTCGCGGTCGAGGCCCTCGTGTCGGGCGACCTGGAACTGTCCAGTTCGGTCAACGACAGCGATGCCCAGGTCAACGCGCTGGAAGTCGCGATCGACGAGGACGTCAGCACGATCATCGCGCGGCGTCAGCCCGCCGCCGGCGATCTGCGGATGCTGATCACCATCATGAAAACGATCACCGATCTGGAGCGCATCGGTGACGAGGCGTCGAAGATCGCGCGGATGGCGAAGATCATCAATTCGAACGACCGGCTGCTGCAGCCGCGGTTTCCGGAAATCCGGCGCATGGCGGTCATCGCCGCGGAGATGCTGCATCGGTCGCTGGACGCGTTTGCCCGGCTCGACCTGTCCGCATCGGCCGGTGTGCTGAAGCAGGATCAGCATGTGGACGACGAGTTCCGCTCGGTGATCCGGCAGCTGATCACGTTCATGATGGAAGACCCGCGCACCATCAGCGCGTCGATCGACATCCTGTTCATCGCCAAGGCCATCGAGCGCATCGGCGATCACGCCAAGAACATCTCCGAGTACGTCATCTACATGGTCAAGGGCAAGGACGTCCGCCATGTGAGTTTCGAAGAGATCGAACGGGCCGTGCTCGGCTAGCGGAATGCCGGGCCCGTTCCACGTGCTCCACCGCGGCGATCCGGATCCAGGGCGGGGCACCGGACCCGCGCCGCGCATCGGATGTCCGCGATGCTGAACGAGGCCGTCACGCACGCGGGCAGCGCCGCGCCGGAACTGATTCCGTCCGTCGTTGCGGCCGTGGACCTCGGTTCCAACAGCTTCCGGCTGCAGGTCGGTCGGGTCATGGACGATCAGATCTACCCGCTGGACAGCCTGCGCGAGGCCGTGCGGCTCGCGGCCGGGTTGTCCGCCGACAAGCGTCTGGACGAGTCTTCGCAGCAGCGGGCATTGGATGCACTGGGACGTTTCGGCGAGCGTCTGCGCGGGTTCGCCCCGACGGCGGTCCGCGCGGTCGGGACCAATACGTTGCGCGTCGCCAAGAACGCACCGGAGTTCCTGGCCCGAGCCGAAACGGCCCTCGGATTCCCGATCGAGGTCGTCGCCGGCAAGGAAGAGGCCCGGCTGATCTACCTGGGCGTGTCCCACAGCCTGCCGTCCACCCACGAGAAGCGGCTGGTCATCGACATCGGCGGCGGCTCGACCGAGTTCATCATCGGTGCCGGCTATCGGCCGCAGAAGCTGGAGAGCCTGTACATGGGCTGCGTCAGCTACTCGATGCGCTATTTCGCCGGCGGCCGGATCACGAAGGCCGGGCTGAAGCAGGCGGAACTGGCGGCGCGGATCGAACTGCAGACGATCGAGCGCGAGTTTTCGCGCGGCCACTGGAAGCAGGCGGTCGGATCGTCCGGTACCGCACGCGCGTTGGGCGATCTGATCGCTGCCCATGGCTGGGGCAACGGCGACGTCACCCTCGACGGGATGGAGAAGCTGCGGGCGCAGTTGCTCAAGGTCGGCGACATGGATCGCATGGTCGCCGCCGGACTCAAGGCCGACCGGGCGCAGGTGCTGCCCGGCGGGTTCGCGATCATGATGGCGGCGTTCGAGGAACTCGGCATCGAACGGATGATCCTCGCCAACGGTGCCATGCGTCAGGGCATCCTGTACGACATGGTGGGGCGGTTGCATCACAAGGACATGCGCGACGTCGCTGTCCGGCAGTTCATGAAGCGCTACCACGTGGACCCGGCCCAGGCCCGGCGCGTCGAGAAGCTGGCGCTGGAGTTTCATGCGGCATTCTCGGGCGGCGGCGCTGAAGACGAAGTCGGCAGCCACCTGCTGAGCTGGGCGGCCCGACTGCACGAGATCGGCCTCACGGTGGCCCATGCCGGATATCACAAGCATTCGGCGTACATCCTCGTCAACGCCGACATGCCGGGATTCTCGAAGATGGAACAGGCGCATCTGGCGGTATTGGCGCAGTCCCATCGCGGCACGCTCGAGAAGGCCCGTTCGCTGGTCACTGCCGTATCCGACTGGCCGCTGATCATGTCGTTGCGACTCGCGTGCCTGTTCCATCGCAGCCGCAGCCGGCTGCCATTGCCGGCCATCGAGGCCGGGCACGACGGCCGCAGTTTCGAGATCGATATTCCCGCGTCGTGGCTCGCGCGCTATCCGCTGACGGCGGCCGCGCTGCGCAGCGAGATCCGTGAATGGCGTGCGATCGGATTCGATCTCGTCATTCCCGCCCTGGACGAGCTCGACGTCGGCTTCGACCCCAGCGTCGACTGACCGGGGGTTTCCTCCGGTGTGTTCGTTTTTCCGGGTGACAACGGTGGGGAAAGTGTTTTAAAACGCGGCTGCGGATGGACGGATCCAGGTCGCAGATCGGTGCGATTCGGCCCCATATTCGAGCGTCGTATCCGGGCTGTCGCACCGCAGCAGTGCAGAGTCGCGCCGCTTCCGTACTGTCGTCGATCGGCAAAACCCACGGCTAAAAATCTGTCTATTAAGAAGAATTTTGCCGGTGCGCCAGTCAGAAGGAGCGGAACCCGATCGCGGCATCGTTATTGCAGTAATGGTGGCACGGCTACCGGCGATCTACACGCTTCTGGGGAGTCGATGTTGCCTTACTTCGGAGACGAATCATGAATGCAATCCAAAAGGCCTGTGCAGGGGTCGGTTTCGCCAGCCTGCTCGCCTGTAGCGCTTCCTACGCCGCCAGCGTCGACTACGGCACGGTCATGGCGGGAGAGGGTTTCACCTTCCAGCAGATGGCCGGCAGCTACTCCGATTCGTTGACGTTCACGCTGGGCGAACCGATCGAGTTCGTGCTGAGCTTCACCAATCTGGCGCTGGGCTCGAACTCCACGCTGACGGTCTTCCTCGATGGCACTCCGATCGTCGGTACGTTCGGCAAGAACCTTACGTGGTCCTGGGGGCCAGTCGATTTTCCGGCGGGCGCCGAGTTCCTGGTGACGGTAACGGGGACCGACAGTGTGTTGAGCAACCCCAGCTATTCCGTCAGTCTTGCCACGGCGCCGGTTCCGGAGCCTTCCACGTGGGCCATGCTGGGCGTGGGTGCTCTGGCGGTTGCGGCCAGCATCCGCCGGCAGCAACGTCGTAGCTGAGTTTCGCAGCCTGCGGATGAACGAAGGGCACCCCTCGGGGTGCCCTTTTCGTTTCGGGCCGTCGTTCCGGTTCTAGGGAAACACCGAACCAGTCTCGCGATGCACGTTGGCTCGGGCATGGATGACGGCGAGCGGGGTGAGGCAGC
>JAHCKV010000411.1 GCA_026125595.1 Burkholderiales bacterium
CTACAACCCGGACAGTCCCGACAAGGGCATCGCCGAGATCATCATCGGCAAGCAGCGAAACGGCCCCATCGGCACCGTGAAACTCACGTTCCGCGGCGAGAACACGCGGTTCGAAAACTACGCGAATCCGAACCGCTATTGAGCGGCACGGTTTTGTCATCATTTCTCACAGGACGCGACATCCGTGACTATCCTTCAATGGACACCCGCGCTGGCTCTCGGCGACGCGCGCATCGACAGCACGCACCAGGAATTCGTGGATTGCGTCAACGCCGTCGGATCCGCGGCCGATGGCGATATGCTGATGACCATCGATGCGCTGATCGCCCACACACAAATCCATTTCGAGCAGGAACAGCGCTGGATGATGGCGACGAAGTTTGGTCCCGCGCACTGTCATCAGGACGAACATGACGGCGTGCTCGAAGTGATGCGTGCCACACGCGGGTTCGTCAGCGAAGGCAAGTTCCATGTCGGCCGGGTGCTCGCTACCGAATTGGGCACCTGGTTCCAGGGACATGCCGCCACCATGGACGCGATGCTGGCCCGGTGGCTGGAAGCGCAGGGCTTCGATACGTCCCGCGAGCTGACCGAAACCGAGAGTTGAGTCCGGCGTCGATGGGGCCACTCAGCGCCGCGTCGCCGTCTGCAATATCCGGTCGAGCTGGTTCGCGAACGTTTGTCGATCCCGTTGATCGAGAGCCGGCGGACCGCCGGTCTGGATGCCCGAGCCGCGCAGCTCGTCCATGAAGTCCCGCATCGTCAGGCGCTCGCGGATGGTGTCCGCGGTGAAGCGCTCGCCACGTGGATCGAGCGCGAGGGCGCCGCGCTCCAGCACCTGAGAGGCGAGCGGGATGTCGGCGGTGATCACCAGATCGCCGGCCTGGACCCGCTCGACGATCGTCGCATCGGCCACGTCGAACCCGCGGGGAACCTGCAGCGCGCGAATGTGCGGAGAGGGTGGGGTGCGCAGCGGATGGTTCGCCACCAGCGTCAACCCGATCGCCAGGCGGTCGGCCGCGCGAAACAGAATGTCCTTGATGACGCCCGGGCACGCGTCGGCATCGACCCAGATATGCATGGCGATTCGGTTCTCAGGGTTTGCGTGCGCCGGCGATCACCGCGTGCATCGGAAGGCGGATCCGTCCATCCGTGTCGCGGTATGCCTCCGCGGCGGATCGGACGGCCGCGGAGAGGCGTTCCAATGCGGCGGGTTCCTGCGCGCGGATCAGCGCACCGGCGCGGACTGTCGCCCGTCGCAATACATCGAACAGCGCACCCGGTTCGTCGAGATGCCAGGTCTGGGGGACTTCGACGACTTCGGGTTCGACAAACCCGACGGTGCGCAACACGTGGATGCAGGTTTCGGGTTCGGAAAAGCGATGGACGGGCGGACCGTCCGGCAATCCCACATCGGTGCGTCCGTGTGCGACGACGGCGTCGGTCAACATCTGGAATCCCACCGCGCGATCGGGTGTGCTCCAGACCGAGAACGCGATGTGCCCGCCGGACTTCAGCACCCGGAACGCCTCGGCGATCGCCCGATCGGCGTCGGGAAAGTGCAGCATGCCGAAACCGATGGTGATGGCGTCGAACGTCTCCGGCGCGAACGGCAACGCTTGCGCGTCCCCTTCGGTGAACCGCACGCCGGGATATCGCCGGGCCGCCGCGGCCACCATGACCGCCGAGAAATCCAGGCCGATTGCGATTGCGCCACGATCCGCGGCGGCAGCGGTGATCTGCCCCGGCCCGCAGGCGACATCCAGCAGCCGGGTTCCGGCGTGGACGACGGCAGCGTCCAGCAGCGCGCCGGCGGATTGCAACGTGACGGCGGCAAAGTGATCGCCGTATTCGGCGGCGACCTGCTGCCAGCCCCGGTGTTCGAGCGCGGCGAAGGTGGCGAGATGTTCCGGAACATTCGATTGCATTGGCGGCGCCGCGGTTGTGAACCGATCGCGCCTATTGTGCCTTGCAGGAGATCGACGGGTGAGCGAGAGTCAGAGGCTGCAGGAACTCGTGTGCGGGAATCGGGAGTTGAAGCAGGCCAACGAGATCCTGTGCAACGCCTCGGCGTATCTCGGGCCGGCGGAGCTCGACCGCCGACCCGAGTGACGGTCGTGTTCATGACGCGCATCGCGACCCGGCGTCTGTTCGTCTACATCGACCGGGCTGAGCTGGCTGCAGTCGCGGGGCAATGGGCGGGCCGCTTGACCATGCGCAGCTCCGCCCGCCTGGATCAACTTGCGCTCTTCGGCACCGCTGTCTTGAGCAGTTGCTGTTCCCACAGATACGCGATGCCACTGCCTGCGGCGTGCTGCTTCAGCACTTCCGTCAGCTCGGCGGCGTGCTCGGTTCGAGCCCAGTCGCGCTGCCATTCGGAGGCCAGCGCCAGCCAGGTCATCATGTTGGCACCGGCCGCAATCATGCGTTGGAGGGCAACTTCGTGGGCCTCGGTCGACATGGCGCCGGAAGCATCGGTGATCACCGTGACGTCCCAACCTTCACCGAGTGCCTGGATTACCGGCATCGCCACGCAGATCTCGGTCCACAGGCCGGCGATGATCAGTTGCGTGCGGCCGGTCGCCTTGACCGCGTCCACCACCTTCTTGTCTTCCCAGGTGTTGATGAACGTCCGGTCGATCACCTCCTGGTCGGGGAACACGTCGGTGATGTGCGGGAAGATGAAACCCCCGCGATCGGCGACTACACTGGTCAGGATGGTGGGTACGCCGAAGATCTTGGCGGACTTCGCCAGCGCGGTCGCGTTGTTGACTACCATGTGCGGATCATGGCTGTTGAGGTTCGCCAGCTGATAGGGCTGGTGGTCGATCAGGACCAGAACCGAGTCTTCAGGACGAAGAAGCGAAGCAAGGCCATTGCGAAAGGTCATGGCGGGTTTCTCTGCGAACGTTGTGAACGGGACGGGTTTTCGGGGCAGATGCGCCGACTGCGGCGTTGCCTGAAGGCCGGACGATGCCACCTCCGTTTCTGATGCGGTAGCGCTCGCTTGTGCCAAGCTGTGTCGCAGAATCTGGAACGCCGAAATGGAAATCGAAGAGCTGCGGACATTCGTGGAAGTTGCCGATGCCGGGGGCGTGTCGCCCGCCGCGCGACGGCTCGGCGTCTCCAAATCGATCGTCAGCAGGCGGCTCGTCAGGCTCGAAGCGGAACTCGGCGTCCAGCTTCTTGCGCGCACCACTCGCGGAGCGGCTCTCACGGAAGAGGGGGTCATGTTTCGAGAACATGCGGCCCGGGCCTGTGCCGAGATCGATTCGGCCAGGGACGCCATCCTGCCTGTCGGCGAGCTTCGGGGTCGCCTGCGAATCGCCGCGCCGCTTTCCTTCGGCCCGACACATTTCGCGCCCGTGCTGGCGGAGATGGCGCGACGCCATCCGCAGCTCCACATCCATTCCCACTACAGCGATCGGTTCGTTGATCTCGTCGCGGAGGGTTTCGATTGTGCGATCCGGGTCGGTTATCTGGAAGATTCCAACCTGATCGCACGGCGAGTCGGGCCGCTCTACGGGAAACTCGTTGCGAGCCCTGGCTATATCGAGGCGCACGGTTCTCCGGACACCCCGGAACAGCTCGCTGCCCATCAGGCTCTCATGCAGGGAACGGAAGCCTGGAAGCTGATGGATGGTGATGAGATCGTCACGGTGCATCCGCGAGGGCGCTTCAA
>JAHCKV010000412.1 GCA_026125595.1 Burkholderiales bacterium
ACCGCCGACGCACCCCCCGCGGCCAAGTCGGCCGCACCGGATATCCACGCCGCGTTGGCCGCGCTGCCGCGGCCGCGCAAGCACTATCAGTGGTATTACTCGACCCGCGAAGCCAACGAGCACATGTGGAAGTGCCCTGAAGGCGTGCATGCCTTCCTGCGGGCGTACTACCACCACAAGAGCGCCGATTGGGAGCGGAACCGGCCGTTTCCGCTGACCGACTGGAGCGCCGACGAACTCGCCAAGCTGCCGACCTACTATGTGATGGATCTGCACGAAAACATGGCGCAGACGGTGGCGCACGAAATGCCCACGGCGGCCGAGATCGCGGCGTGTCGCTGGCTGCCCGACGACGAACTCGCCGTGTATGCCAGCGAGTACGGCCGCGACGGATTTCAGGGCGGGTTGCAGTGGTACCGGTGCTTCACCGGCCAGCAGTTCGTGCGCGAGCTGCAGGTGTTTTCCGGGCTGACCATCGATGTGCCGTCGATGTTCATCGCCGGCAGCCGCGACTGGGGCATTCACCAGAAGGCCGGAGTGCTGGAACGGATGCGCGATCATGTCCTCACCGACATGCGCGGCGGACTGCATCTGCTGGAGGGTGCCGGCCACTGGGTGCAGCAGGAACAGCCGGAAGCGGTGAGCCGGTTGCTGGTGGATTTCCTGGAGAAGATCGGAGCGGTACGAACGTCGTCCTGATCGAACGCACGATCACAACTACAACGATGGGAGGGGAGGACTCATGAAGATCGAACGGATCGAGACGCTGGCCTGTGACGCTGGCTGGCGCAACTACCACTTCGTCAAACTGACGACCGACAGCGGCATCGTCGGCTGGAGCGAATTCGACGAAGGCTTCGGCGCGCCGGGCGTTGCCACCGCCATCGAGCGGTTGGCGACACGGCTGGTGGGGCAATCACCGAATGCGCACGAGCGCTGCTTCGCCGATCTGTACAGCGCGACGCGGCCGGCGGCGGGCGGCATCGTCGCGCTGGCACTTGGCGCCATCGAGAACGCGATGCTCGATGCGAAGGCAAAGGGCCTCGGCGTGCCGGTGTACGAACTGCTCGGCGGGCGCTTCCGCGACCGCATTCGCGTCTACTGGTCCCACTGCGCGACGTGGCGGATCAATCATCCGACCTGGTATTCACCACCCATCACCGATATCGGTGGCGTGAAGTCCATCGGCCGCGAAGTGCGTGAAAAGGGCTTCACGGCACTGAAGACCAACATCTTCAGTTACGACGCCGACGGCCGGAACGTCAGCGGCTGGCGCCCGGGTTTCGGCGTGCCGGCGAACCCGGAACTCAACGTCGAGCGCAAGGTGCTGCGCGATCTGGTGCGGCATCTGGAAGCGTTGCGCGAAGGCGCCGGGCCCGACATCGACATCCTGCTGGACCTCAACTTCAACGCGAAGACCGAAGGCTTTCTGAAGATCCTGCGTGCGATCGCGCATCTCGACATCTTCTGGGTCGAGATCGACAGCCGCAGCCCCGAGGGGCTGGGCTACATCCGCGATCACAGTCCGCATCCGATCAGCTCGTGCGAGACGTTGCTGGGTCTCGGCCAGTTCCTGCCGTATTTCCGCGAGCAGGCCATGGACGTGGCGATCATCGACATTCCGTGGAACGGCATATGGCAATCGATGAAGATCGCGGCGGCGGCCGAGGCTCACGAACTCAACGTGGCGCCCCATAATTTCTACGGCCATCTGTGCACGATGATGAACGCGCATTTTTCCGCGGCGGTGCCGAACCTGCGCATCATGGAGACGGACGTCGACCGCATCCCATGGGATCACGAACTGTTCACGCACGTGCCCGAGATCGTCGATGGGCATCTGATCGTGCCCGATCGTCCGGGCTGGGGCACCGAGCCGGTGGAAGAAGCGCTGCGCGCGCATCCGCCCAAGGGCCCGACCGGGTTGCTGAACTACGGGCGGAAGAGCTGAACCGCTTCAGCGGATTCCGGTCGTCGCCCCTGCACAAGTACGTGACGGGTCGGCTCGCCGAGCGTACGGATCAGCCTGATACCAGGAAAGTGTCGACACGGGCTGCGAGACGCTGACGATTGTCGGCGCATGTCGGCGAAGATCAGGGCGTGCAGCCGGAGAGTCACCTTCCCCCGACTGGTTCAGGGCAAGGTCGGGATGACGGGTGTTGCGCCCGAGCGCGGAAACTCAGCGCTCGGCGGTCTTCGTGGTGGTCGTGTTCCCGGTGGTGGGCAGATTGGCTGTCTCCCAGTCGCCGCCCAGCGCCTTGATCAAGCGGACGCTGGCGACCTTGCGGCGCCGCGCAATGTCGACCGCGTCGCGTTCGATGCCCAGCGTGATCGACTGCGTGGTCACGACATCGAGATAGTTCGCGGCGCCGCCTTCGTAGCGCAGCGTGGTGTGTCGCAACGAGCGGCGCGACGATTCGATCGCGCGTTCCTGGTGCGCGGCTTCTTCCGCCAGCACGCGCAACGCTGCGAGATTGTCTTCGACGTCCGCGAATGCGACGAGCACCGTTTGTCGATACGACGACACGGTGCCGTCGTAGGCCGCCTGGGCTTGCTCGTTCAGCGCCTTGCGGCGCCCACCATCGAACAGCGTCATCAACGCCGAAGGGCCGAGCGACCAGAACCGGCTCGGCAGCGACAACCAGTCGGACGCGTCGGTGCTCTGGAAGCCGACGGCCGCGCCGAGCGACAGCGTCGGGTAGTACGCTGCGCGGGCGACGCCGATCTGCGCATTGGCGGACGCGACCTGCCGCTCGGCGGTGGCGATGTCGGGCCGGCGTTCCAGCAACGCCGATGGAACGACGATCGGTGTCGCAGGCACGGTCGCATCGAACACCGCCGGCGCGATCGCGAAGTTCGCCGGTGGTTCGCCGAGCAACACGGCGATGGCGTGTTCCAGCTCGGCGCGCCGCACCCCGAGGTCTTCCGCGCGGGCCAGCGTCACGTTGAGCTGGGTTTCGGCGAGGGCGACATCCGCTTCGCCGGCAACCCCGCCTTCGAACCGATGGCGCGTGAGCTCGACCGCCTTGCGGAACGCCACCAGCGTGCGATCGAGCAGCTCCCGCTCGGCATCGAGACTGCGCAGCAGAAAGTAGTTGATGGCGAGATCGGCCTGCAGGCTCAGCCGCAGATTGTCGAGATCCGCGGCGAAGGCTTGCAGCGTCGCATCGCGCGCTTCGACCGAGCGCCGCACGCGACCCCAGACATCCACTTCCCAATCCAGGTCCAGCCCGAGCACGAGGTCGGTTCGTGCGGCATCGTCCCGAATCGGGTTGTTGAACGCGTTGGGTGAGCGACGCACGCGGCCGACGGTTCCGCCGGCGTTGATCGTCGGCAGATAGCCGGCGCGCGCTGCCTGGGCCAGCGCACGGGCCTGCCGGAAGCGGGCTTCGGCGCCGACGATGTCCTGATTGGCCTTGTTCAGCCGCGCTTCCAGTTCATCGAGTCGGGCATCACCGTAGATGCTCCACCACGGGCCGCGGTCGGTGCGATCGGCCGGGGCGGCCGTTTTCCACTGGCCCGACGCGAGCGCTTCCTTGAACGCCGCCGGCGTTTCGACCTCGGGCCGGACGTAGTCGGGCCCCAGCTTGCATGCGGTGAGCGGCAGTGCCACGGCCATCGCCAGCCACACGCCGCGGAGCCGGACACCACGCGCGGTCGCCACGGCGTTCA
>JAHCKV010000413.1 GCA_026125595.1 Burkholderiales bacterium
TCCTAAAACACAACCTGCTGAACGTTCTGGACTATTTCGTTCTGACGTTGCAGCACGCGGACGAGATCCGCGCCTTCGAGGCGCGGCGGCGCGAAACCCAGCCCTGGCTGTTCGGCTAGTCGATCGGCGTCGAGAACGTCCGGCGTGTCGGCCGGACGGCGTCGTCGTCGATGAAATTCCCCCACGGAACACGGATCACACCCATGAAGATTGCAATCCTGCCCGGTGACGGCATCGGGCCTGAAATCGTCGCTGAAGCCGTTCGGGTCATCGAGGCGTTGCGCACCGATGGCTTGAAAGCCGAACTGGAATCCGCGCCCATCGGCGGTGCCGGATACGACGCCGCGGGTGATCCGCTGCCGGATCCGACATTGAAGCTGGCGCAGGCGGCCGACGCCGTCGTGCTCGGCGCGGTGGGCGGGCCGAAGTACGACACGCTGCCGCGGCCGCAGCGACCCGAGCAGGGATTGTTGCGCATTCGTCAGGCGCTGGGCTTGTTCACGAATCTGCGGCCGGCAATCGTCTACGACGAGTTGGCGGATGCGTCCGCGCTGAAGCGCGAAGTGGTCGCCGGGCTGGACCTGATGATCCTGCGCGAGTTGACCGGCGACATCTACTTCGGCCAACCGCGCGGGCAGCGCAGACTCGATGATGGCCAGCGCGAAGGTTTCGACACGATGAAGTATTCGGAATCGGAGATCCGCCGCATCGCGCATGTGGGCTTCGCGATCGCGCGCAAGCGCGCGAAGAAGCTGTGCTCGGTCGACAAGGCCAACGTGCTCGACACCAGCATCCTGTGGCGCGAGGTCGTCAACGAAGTCGCGAAGGAGTATCCGGATGTCGCGCTGTCGCACATGTATGTCGACAATGCGGCGATGCAGCTGGTGCGCGCACCGAAGCAGTTCGACGTGATCCTCACCGGCAACATGTTCGGCGACATCCTGTCCGACGAGGCGTCGATGTTGACGGGTTCGATCGGCATGCTGCCGTCCGCGTCGCTCGACGCCGCCGGCAAGGGGCTGTACGAGCCGATCCACGGTTCCGCACCGGACATCGCCGGCAAAGGCGTGGCCAATCCGCTGGCGACGATCCTGTCGATCGCGATGTTGCTGCGACACAGCGGGGGCGATGAAGAATCGGCCGCACGCATCGAGGCCGCCGTGAAGGCCGTGCTGAAGGCCGGCTACCGCACGGGCGATATCGCGCAGCCGGGAATGCGCACCGTCGGCACGCGCGAGATGGGTGATGCGGTCGTGGCGGCGCTGGCACGTCACCGCTGAATCGGGCAACGGAGATGGTCATGCGAGTGGGATTCGTGGGGTGGCGCGGCATGGTGGGCTCGGTCCTCATGCAGCGCATGGTCGAAGAGCGCGATTTCGATGCGATCGAGCCGGTGTTCTTCAGTACGTCCAACGCGGGGGGTGCCGGCCCGGCCGTCGGCAAGGCGGCGGGTCCGTTGCTGGATGCGAACAACGTCGAAGCGCTGCGCGGCATGGATGCGATCGTGTCGTGCCAGGGTGGCGACTACACCAATGACGTGTTTCCGAAACTGCGGGCTGCCGGCTGGGGGGGATACTGGATCGATGCCGCGTCGGCGCTGCGGATGCAACCCGATGCCGTGATCATTCTCGATCCGGTGAATCGCGACGTGATCGACGCGGCGCTGAATCGTGGTGCGCGCGATTTCATCGGCGGCAATTGCACCGTCAGCCTGATGCTGATGGCGTTGACCGGGCTGTTCAAGGCCGGGCTCGTCGAGTGGCTCACCGCGATGACGTATCAGGCGGCGTCCGGTGCCGGTGCGCAGAACATGCGCGAACTGGTGGACCAGATGGGCGCGATTCACGGCGCCGCGCAACGGTTGCCGGCATCGGCTTCGATCCTGGACGTCGATCGTGCGGTACTGCAGGCCCAGGGCAGTTCCGACTTTCCCGCGTCACAGTTCGGCTACCCGCTGGCGGGCAGCCTGCTGCCATGGATCGACAAGGATCTGGGCAACGGACAGAGCCGTGAGGAATGGAAAGGCATGGCCGAGACCAACAAGATCCTCGGTCTGGGAACCGGCGCGATACCGGTCGACGGTGTCTGCGTGCGGATCGGTGCGATGCGCTGCCACAGTCAGGCGCTGACGCTGAAGCTCACGCGCGACGTACCGCTGGCCGACATCGAGGGGTTGCTGGCGGATGCCCACGAATGGGTGAAAGTGATTCCTAACACGCGCGACGCGTCATTGCAGGGACTGACGCCCGCGGCGGTCTCCGGGAAACTGCAGGTCCCGGTCGGGCGTCTGCGCAAGCTGCCCATGGGTGGTGACTATCTGGCGGCGTTCACGGTCGGCGACCAGTTGCTGTGGGGCGCGGCCGAGCCATTGCGCCGCATGCTGCGCATCCTGCTGGAGCGCTGAGGGCCCCCGGCGTCCGGATTTCGATTCCGGGCGCCGACCTGACGGCGGTTCGCCGACCGCCGCAGCAACCGCGATCGAAAGCGGGTATTCACGTCGCCGCAGTCCGTTGATCTGTAACGGCAAGGAACTTGCTTCGACCGGTCATTGCAGATCCAGGGTCCGGCGCGAGCCGGTGCGCCCGATCCCGTCGCCGGTTCTCCCCAAGAGATGGCCCTTCGGATTTGCCGAAAACAGCCGAAAAAAGAACCTGAAGGTGGGGTTATGTGAGAGCTAAGGTTAGCTTGCATCCCTAACCCCATGATGTTATTTTCGTTCCAAACGTCCAAGGAAGGGTGACGCGGTGGGCAAATCTCTCGTACGCGCAATCGCGGTAGCGATTGCGCTCGGCGTCTGGTCGGCAGTCTCGCTGGCCGCAGGGCTCGGGAAACTCACCGTCATTTCCTCGCTCGGTCAGCCTTTCCGGGCTGAAATCGACCTGGTGGCGGTCAAGAAGGACGAGCTGTCCTCCCTGGCCGTGCGCATGGCCTCCCCCGACGCATTCCGTCAGGCCGAGCTGCCGTTCACGGCCTACGTCTCCAACATGAAGCTGGCCATCGAGACGCGGCCCAACGGCGATTCCTATGTGAAGGTGTCGTCCTATCAGCCGCTGGACGAGCCGTTCATCGATTTCCTCGTCGAACTGAACTGGACGTCCGGTCGGCTCGTCCGCGCGTACACGGCGCTGGTCGATCCGCCCGTGGTCACCGACGCGGAAGTGGCGACGACGGCACCGACACCGCCCGCACCCGCACCCGTCGTCGTTCCGGTGCCGACCGAGCCGGCGCCCGTGGCGGTTGCTCCGGTGCCCGAACCGATGCCGGTGGCGCCCTCGGCGCCGCGCGCTCCGGCCCCCGCGACGCCACCGCCGGCGGCCGATCGCGGCGGTCCCGGCAGCATCGTCGTGCCGGACCACGATGACGCGGCGGATCACGACGACGTTCCGGCTCCGGTTGCCGAGAACAGCGAGGTCGTGACGAAGAAGGGCGATACGCTGTCGAAGATCGCGAAAGATCACAAACCCGAAGACGTGTCCCTCGAGCAGATGCTCGTGCTGCTGTATCGCGACAACCCGGATGCGTTTTCCGGCAAGAACATGAACCGGCTGAAGACCGGGAAGATCCTGCAGATGCCGTCGGCCGACGAGTATGCGTCGCTGTCGGCCGCCGATGCGCACCAGGAAGTCGTGGCCCAGGCCCGCGACTGGAATGCGTATCGCGACCAGCTC
>JAHCKV010000414.1 GCA_026125595.1 Burkholderiales bacterium
AGGTGGCGCTGTTCAGCAACTTTCAGCGGCAGCGCATCGGCACGACCCGCGACGATTCGGTCAAGCAATCCAGCGTCGGCATCTATGGCGAGAACGCGACGCAGTGGCTCGAAAAATTCCGGACCGTCGCCGGTCTTCGCTATGACTGGTACAACTTCGACGTGAACTCCAGCCTCGCGGTGAACTCCGGCAAGACCAGCGACGGCATCGTGTCACCGAAGCTGAACCTGATCTTCGGGCCGTGGGCGCAGACCGAATTCTTCGTGAACTGGGGCCAGGGTTTCCACAGCAACGACGCGCGCGGCACCGTGATCCGCGTCGATCCGGCGACGGGTCTGCCGGCGGACCGCGTGACGCCGCTGGTCAAATCCCGCGGTCAGGAAGTGGGCATCCGCACGCAGATCATTCCAGGGTTGCAGAGCTCGCTGACGTTCTGGGAATTGAAGCTCGATTCGGAGTTGCTGTTCATCGGTGACGCGGGCACGACGGAGGCGAGCCGTCCGAGCAAGCGGGAGGGCATCGAGTGGACCAACCACTACGTCCATGAATCCGGCTGGCTAGTCGATGCGCAGCTGTCTGCCTCCCGCGCACGGTTTGCCGACAGCGATCCGGCAGGCAGCCACATCCCGGGGTCGGTGAATCGCGTCGCTTCGCTCGGCGTGACCTACGATCCGGGCGCCCACTGGTTCGGTGGCGTGCAGTTCCGCTACTTCGGTCCGCGGCCGTTGATCGAAGACAACTCGGTGCGCTCGCGCTCGACGGGCCTCTGGTATCTGCGGGGCGGCTACCGGTTCGACAAGACATGGACCGTCCGGCTCGACGTGTTCAACCTGTTCAACCGCAAGCAGAGCGACGTCGACTACTACTACCCGTCCTGCATCCGGTCCGACGGTCCGGGTTGCTCCGCGGCCGGTGGCGTCGACGACATCCATTTCCATCCGGTGGAGTCGCGCAGCGCCCGCGTGTCGGTTACGGCGCGGTTCTGAGCGCGAGGGCTTTTTCCATCCGGTCCAACGCTTCGGTCAGCAGCGCTCTAGTGCACGCGAAGTTGAGGCGCACGAAGCCCGGCAGCCCGAAGTCAGCGCCGTTGTAGAGGCCGACGCCGGCCGCTTCGAAGAAACGCACCGGGTCGCCCAGCGCCGCGCCGCGGCAGTCGATCCATGCGAGATACGTCGCCTCGACAGGCGTTGTCGCAAGACCGGGCATGCCGGCAACACGATTCTCGACCAGAGCCGCGTTGCGGCGCAGATAGGCCACCAGCGCGCGGCGCCACGACTCACCGTCGCGATAGGCCGCGAGCGTGGTCCACAGGCCCAGGCCGAAGGGCCGATGCACGATGCCGGTCATGACCTGGTGCAAGCGCCGCCGCAGATCCGCGTTCGGCACGATGGCGAAGGCGCAGCCGAGTGCAGGCAGGTTGAACGTTTTCGACGCGGCCATCAGCGTGATGGTGCGATCCGCGAGGTCGGGCGTGACCGTCGTGAACGGAACATGGTGCAACGTCGGATCGAGGACCAGGCCGCAGTGGATTTCGTCGGAACACACGACGAGGTCGTGGCGCCGGCAGAACGCTCCCAGCTCGGCGACTTCTTCGCGCCGCCACGCGCGACCCGTGGGATTGTGCGGATTGCACAGCAGCAGCAACCGGCTGCGGGGCGTGATGGCCTGTTCCAGTGCCGCGAAGTCGAATTGCCAGCGGTTGTCGCGCAACTGCAGCGGCACACGGACCGCATGGCGCCCCGATTGGCCCGGCGCCGACAGGAACGGCGGATAGATCGGGACTGCGGTGATCACCTCGTCGCCGGGTTCACCGATCGCGCGGCACACGACGTTGAGACCCGACACGAGTCCGGGCAGCCAGACGATCCACGCCGGTTCGACGTGCCAGCCATAGGTGTGGTCGAGATGCCCGATCAGTGAATCGACCAGTTCCGGTCCGGGATCGACGTAACCGAACACACCGTGATCCACGCGTTCCTGCAACGCCGCGATCACGGCGGGCGCCGTCGGAAAATCCATGTCCGCGACCCACATCGGAATCACGTCACGGCCGCCGTAGCGGTTCCACTTGAGGCTCCACTGCCCGTGGCGATCGGGCACCGAATCGAAATCGAAATCCATGCCTCGACTCTACCGCACGCCGCCCGCAAGCAGCAGTGGCGCGGGCCCAGCGGGCCGGGTATTGCGGCGGATGCTGGTCAGCGTCGACGCGGCTGGGGCAGAATCCGGTCCACAAGAACAGGAGGAGGGCGGACCGCACCATGTCCGAGGCATTGTTCTACCTTGCGTCGAGCTTCTGGCTCGGCGCGGTGCACGCGGCGACACCAGGACACGGCAAGACCATCGCGGCGGCCTACATCGTCGGGGCGCGCGGCCGGCCGGTGGATGCGGTGATTCTCGGTATTTTCGTGACGCTGTCGCACACCAGCGGCATCGTGCTGGTCGGCATCCTCGCGTCGCTGGGGTTGCCGGGCCTGATGCCGCAGAAGGTCGAGGCGATGCTGGCGGTGGCGACCGGCATTCTGATCATCGTGATCGGCCTCTGGACACTGTGGACACAGCGCGACCTGATCCGCGCGTTGCGCGCCGGGCCCGCTGCCGCGCAGGCACCCGCCGCGATGCGCTATGCCGCCGTGCCCGCGTCATCGCTGGCCGCTGCGGCCGGGCATCATCACGGTCCGGGTGGCCACCACCACTCGCACGCCCATGACCACGACCATCAACACGGGGAAGCGGGCTGGCACAGCCACGGCTGGGGCTTCAAGCACACCCACGATCTGGGTCTCGTGACGCGCGAGAATCGTCCGGGTCTGTGGATGCTGATCGGGCTCGGTGTCGCTGGCGGCTTGCTGCCGGATCCGGCGGCGCTGGCGATCCTGCTCAATGCGCTTGCGCAGGGCAAGGTGATGCTCGGGCTGTCGACGGTGGTGATCTTCAGCGTCGGATTCGCGGCGACACTCGTGCTGGTCGGCGTGGTGGCCGCCAAGGTCGGCAAGCGCATTCTCGACTGGCTCGCCGGACCGTGGGCGATGCGCCTTCAGATCGGCACGTCGCTGTTGATCGTGCTGGTCGGCGCGATTCTGACGGTCAATGCCGTGCAGATGTTGAGTCGGTTCGGTTAGCGATGGCCCGCGGTCAGCGTGATTTCACGCGGCCGACGAATCCGGTGATGTCCGCATACCAGACATCGCCATTGGCATCGGTCGTGAGCGAAAACGGCCTGGCTCTGTCGCGGGGAAGCGCGACGTGCTCGATCTTGCCGCGGTTCAGGCGACCCAAAGCGCCGGTGCGCAGCATGCCGAACCATACGGATCCATCGGGAGCGACCGCGAGTCCCGACAACCCTGCGCGTTCTTCCGGAACGTCGAACTCGCTGAACTTGCCATCGGCATAGCGGCCGATCCTGTTGCCGCGGAACTGCAGGAACCACACGGCGCCTTCGGTATCGATCGCGATGTCGGTGGGCACGACCCCTCGCGATGGAATCTCGATCTCCCGCTGGCTTCCATCGGGCGCGATGCGCAGCAGCGAGTTGCCGGCCTGAAGGGTCGCCCAGACGGCGCCGTCCGGGGCCACGGCCACGCCGAACGGTGAGCCACGATTGGCGGGAAGGTCATGCCGCTTCCACGCACCGTCCTTCAACTGCGTGATGCTGTA